>JAUIGT010000272.1 GCA_030432615.1 Verrucomicrobiia bacterium | reverse complement strand
ACTTCAATGCCGGTGACGTGGATGTCGCTGGAGCTTGCGATCGGCGCGATGCCCCGGTCGCCCTCGATCTGGTTCGGCGGGCGCGAATACAGGCCCGAACCGGAGAGCGAGAGCAAGGTCATCGTGCTGCCGTTCTCGAACCAGCCCGGGGAGCATCCCGTGGTCCTGACGGACGGCGATTTCGCCACCTTCGAGACGATCGCGGTGCCGGCGGAATCCTACTCGCTGACCGGGGGATTCCACGTCGATCGGGAAAATCTCCTACCCGGCAAACTGGCCACGCTCGCCGTGCGGCCCGACCTGCGGGTCAATGGGCAGCCGGCCACCGCCTCCATCCTCGAGGAGGCCACGCTGACGCTCCGGGCCACCGATCTCGACGGGATCGAATCGGTCACCGAGGTGAAGGAGTTTCCGCTCTTCGACGATCGCGAATCGCTCCACCAGTTTCGGGTGCCGGAGCGCCTCGCCACCCTGCGGGTCGAACTTTCCGCCACGGTGGAGAAGTTGTCGGCGGGCGGCGAGAAGGAGACCCTGCGCTCCAGCCGCGTCTTCGAGGTGAACGGGATCGATCAGTCGGACCACGTGGCCGACCTCCATCTCAGCCGCATCGATGGCGAATGGTTCCTCGAGGTGCTCGGCAAGAGCGGCGAACCGGTCGCCGATCGCGCCGTCACCGTGCAGACCCGCCACCGCGATTTTTCGCGTCCCAAGAGTTTCTCCCTGAAGACGAACCAACAGGGTAGGATCGCGCTCTCCACCCTGTCGAATCACCGGTCCGTCGAGGCCTTCGGCGACAAGCTGCCCCATCGCACCTGGAATCTCGAGCGCTTCGCGGATTCGAACCGGCTGCCGGCTTCCCGCAACGCCCGGGCCGGCGAGGTGATCGAGATTCCCGTCGCCATCCCCGGTGACGATCCGCTTTCGCCCGAGGACTTCGCGCTCCTGGAGACGCGTGCCGGCGGATTCGTGGCCGATGTCAGCGGACGGGCCGAACGGAAGAACGGTCTGCTGCGGATCACCGGCCTGGAACCGGGGAACTACGAGCTGTTTCTCCGCGGCACCGGGAAAACGGTGACCCTGCGCGTGACCGCGGCCCAGGCCGAGGTGGCGGGCTACGCGCTCTCGAAATGGCGGCACCTGCAGATCAAGAACGCCGAGCCGCTCCAGGTCGCGTCCCTCGAGCGGGCCGATGAAAAGCTGGAGCTGCGACTGGTGAACGCGAGTCCGATGGCGCGGGTGCACCTGGTGGCGACTCGCTTCGTGCCCCGGTATCCGCTCGGGGCGCTGGGTGATCCGAACTGGTCCGAACCGCTGGCGGTGACGCGGGGCTCGGCCGAGGCGCTCTACCTCTCGGGACGCGACATCGGCGACGAGTACCGCTACATCCTCGAGCGTCGGGCGGCGAAGAAGTTTCCCGGCAACCTGCTCGAGGATCCGGCGTTGCTGCTGAATCCTTGGGCGCTGCGTGACACCGAGACCGCCATCGACGAGGCGGAACTGGGCGAGGACTACCAGCGAAAGGAGGAAGCGAAGAAGAGCCAGCGCGACGCCATGGAGCGCGACACGGAATCACCGACGGCGGCCTTTTCCGTCCCGCCTTCCCTGGCGCCGAGCTATGATTTCCTCCGTGACCAGGCCCCGGTGATCTACAACCTGTCTCCCGACGAGAACGGGCTCGTCTCCATCGACCTCGCGGATCTCGGCGACCGGCAATACGTGCAGGTGCTGGCCGTCGATGAGCACGACGCCGCCTTCCGCGCCCTTTCCCTGGAAGAGGGCGACGGCGTCGCGGTGCGCGACCTGCGCCTGACGCGGAATCTCGACCCGGAAACGCATTTCTCGCAGCGGCAGAAGGTGACCGCGCTGACGAAGGGCGAAACGCTGACCCTGCCCGACGTGCGTTCGTCGAAATTCGAGACCTACGACACGCTGGCGGCCGTGTGGTCGGCGCTCGCCGCGATCCACGAGGGAGAGGACGGCGCCACCCTGAGCGAGTTCTCCTTCCTGCTCGGCTGGCCTTCACTGCCGGAAGAGCGGAAGCGTTCGCTCTACTCCGAACATGCCTGTCACGAGCTGAACTTCTTCCTCTCCCGGCGCGATCCCGAGTTCTTCGCGTCGGTGGTCCGCCCCTACCTGGCGAACAAGCGGAACAAGACCTTCCTGGACGACTACCTGGTCGGAGCCGACCTGGCGAAGTACCTCGAGCCCTGGGCCTTCGGACGGCTCAACATCGTCGAGCGCATCCTGCTCGCCCGCCGTGTCGGCGGTGACGAACCGGCGGACACGGCGCGCCACGTGAGGGAACTGCTGGCGCTCAACCCGGTGGCCCCGGAACAGCGTTCCTGGTATTTCCGCAGCGCCCTGCTGGGTCGCGGATTCTCCCCGGGTGACGCCGCGGCCGCCATGTTCGGCCAAGCGGTGGCGGACGCCTCGCCGGTGGATCCTTTCGGGGGCGACGCGCTCATGGCTCCGGCCGCGGAAGCGCCCGCGGCGGCGATGCCGGAACTGGCGGCCGCGATCGCGGGCAAGCCGGCGAGTGCTCCGATGGAGCCGGAAGGGGAAGCGCTCAGGGGACGACGGATGGCCACGGTCGAGGCCCGGGCCGAAAGTCTCACCCTGGGATTCGCCAACGGGATGGGTGGCGGCGCCATGCGCCAGTTGCGGGAAGAGAACCGCGCGCTGTTTCGCAAGCTGGAAGCCACCAAGGAATGGGCGGAGAACAACTACCACCACCTGCCGATCGAACGGCAGGGGGCCGATCTTATCACCGCCAATCCCTTCTGGAACGACTTCGCCGCCTGGGACGGGGAGGGCGAATTCTACTCGCGGGAGTTTCCCGCGGCGTCGCGGAATTTCGCCGAGATGATGCTGGCGCTGTCGGTGCTGGACGTGCCGTTCTCGGCCGAGGAACATGACCTGACCATCGAGGACGGCGTGCTCAATCTCACTGCGGGGAGCCCGGTGATCATCTTCCACGAGGAAGTCGAGGAGACGCCGGTCGCCGAAGACCCGTCGCCGATCCTGGTGAGCCAGAACTTCTTTCGCCAGGACGACCGCTACCTGATCGGACCCGACGGCGAAAGGTCGGACAAGTTCGTGACCGACGAGTTCCTCACAGGCGTGCTCTACGGCAGCCAGGTGGTGGTGACGAACCCGACCTCGGCCACCCGGAACCTGGAAGTGCTCCTGCAGATCCCGCGCGGGGCCCTGCCGGCGGCGGGATCGAACTACACCGACACCGAGCACGTGCGCGTCGAACCCTTCAGCACCCGCATGATCACGACCTGGTTCTATTTTCCCGGCGCGTCGGGGGACGCCGCGTTCCCGATCTACCCGGTGCACGTGGCCAGTGAAGGCGAGATAATGGCGTGGGCGGAACCGTTTTCGTTCAAGGTCGTGGACCAGTTGAGTTCCGTGGACAAGGCCAGCTGGGATTACCTCTCGCAATACGGCAGCGAGGACGAGGTCATCGCCTACCTGGAGCAGAACAACGTGCACCGTCTCGACCTCGGCCGCGTCGCCTGGCGCTGCCGGGAAAACGTTGATTTCTTCCGGCGGGTGGTCGGGCTGCTGGAAAAGCGTCACGCCTTCGACCCGACCCTGTGGAGCTACGGACTTTTCCACGACGCCACCGACGTGGCCCGCGACTACCTGCTGCATCGCGAGGATTTTCTCGCCCAATGCGGCACCTGGCTGGAGAGCGACCTGGTCTCGATCGATCCGGTGGCCCGCCACTGGTATCAGCACCTGGAGTATCGTCCCCTGGTCAATGCCCGGGCCCATCGGCTCGGCGAGGAGCGAAAGATCCTCAACGACCGGTTCCGCGAGCAGTACCGGAGCTACCTGAAGGTGCTCAGCTACCAGCCGGAGTTCTCCGCCAGCGATGATCTCGGCGTGGCCTACTACCTCTTCCTCCAGGATCGGATCGAGGAGGCGCTCGAGCGTCTGGAGAAAGTGGATGCCGACGGCGTCGAGTCGAAGCTGCAACTCGACTACCTGAACGCCTACGCCGCGCTCTACCGCGAGGCGCCGGGAGAAGCCGGAGCCATCGCCGCCGAGTATGCCGACTACCCGGTGGATCGTTGGCGCGAGCGCTTCTCCCAGGTCGCCGCCCAGGTGGCCGAGATCGAGGGCGCGGCGGCGGCCCCCGCGCCGGCGGATACGGACGACCGCGATCGCCAGCAGGAAGCGCTGGCGGCCGGCGAGGCGAACTTCGAACTGAAGACCGAGGGCTCGACGGTGATCCTCGACTACCGCAACCTCGAGCGGGTGCGGGTGAACTACTACGAGATGGATCTCGAGTTTCTTTTTTCGAGCAATCCTTTCGTCAGCGAGGACAGCGACCGCTTTTCGGTGATTCGTCCGAACGTGACCCTGCTCAAGGATCTGCCCGCCGAGGAGCGTTCGATCCCGTTTGAGTTGCCCGAGCAGTTCGCCAGCCGGAACGTCCTCGTGGAAGTCGTCGGGGATGGGCAGAAGCGCAGCGCCGCCATCTACGCGAACGCCCTTTCCGTCCAATTGGTCGAGAACTTCGGTCGCCTGGAAGTGCGGCACGCCGAGACCGGGAAACCCCTGCCCAAGACCTACGTCAAGGTCTACGCCCGTTTCCGGGACGGCAGCGTGCGTTTCTTCAAGGACGGCTACACCGACCTGCGCGGGAAATTCGACTACGTCAGTCTCAACACCAACGAACTCGACAACGTCCAGCGGCTCAGCCTCCTCGTTCTCAGCGAGGACCACGGCGCGCTCGTCCGCGAGGTGAACCCACCGCAACGGTGAGGGGGGCTTGGGGCTTGGAGAGCTGGCGCGGGATACGGAACGCCTGGGAGCCCGGAGCGCTTCTTGGCGGGGGGGCGCGAGGCAAACCGCGTTCGAGAGATCCCTCGGCTTCGCTCGGGATGACAAGGTCGGGTGAGTGGGCTGCGAACTTTGAACCGTAGGCTGCGAGCCGCGAACCAAAGCACCGGAGGGGCGACAAGAAGATAGCGCGGGGTGAAGCGCAGCGGAACCTCGGGGTGTTCGTGGCAAATTGGGAGGGAGCCCCGGAGGGGCGGCAAGAGGTCGGTGCTCGACGGCTCCCGCTCGACGCCCCTCCGGGGCTCTCTCACAAAATTCGGCAAACCCATTCCCGGGGTTCCGCTGCGCTTCACCCCGCGCTACCCTCTTGCCGTGCCTTCGGCACTTTGCTCCGTGCTCCGTGGCTCTTTACGTTCTACAATTTCTTTCCCGTTTTGGAATTGTTCCGGCGTGATCCGCCCGTACAGTGGCGGCCATGATCAGGCTCCAACTCGGAAACAAGCAGGTCGAGATTCCCTTCGATGGCAAGACGATTGCCGGGGTGGTCGTCCTTTTTCTCGTCCTTTCGATCGCCTTCACCTCGTTCTACCAGGTGGAGCAGGAAGAGGAGGCGGTGGTGATGCGCTTCGGCCGCTACATCAAGACGGAGCCGCCCGGTCTTCGTTTCAAACTGCCGCTGGGGATCGACACGGTCCAACTCCTCGCCGTGCGCCGCCAACTGAAGCAGGAATTCGGCTTTTCCACCAGCGGCGCCACCAACCCGAGCCAGTATTCGTCGCCCGCGACGCAGGAACAGGAGAAACAGATGGTCACCGGCGATCTCAACGCCGCGCTCGTGGAGTGGGTGATCCAGTATCAGATCGACGAGCCGACCGAATACCTCTTCAACGTGCGCAACGCCGATGAGACCCTGCGCGACGCTTCCGAATCGGTGATGCGGGAAGTCGTCGGCGATCGCACCGTCGATGAGGTCATCACCATCGGTCGCCAGGAGATCGAGGGCGAATCCCTCGAGAAACTCCAGGCCCTCGTCGATAAGTACGAGATGGGCCTCAATATCAACCAGGTCCAGTTGAAGAACGTCAATCCTCCGCTCGCGGTCCAGGCGTCCTTCAACGAGGTCAACCAGGCGCAGCAGGAGCGCGAGAAAGCGATCAACGTGGCCAATGGCCAATACAACCGGGAGGTCCCGAAGGCCCGCGGCGAGGCCGAGCAGCAGATCAGCGAGGCCGAGGGCTATGCCACCCAGCGAATCAACGAGGCCGAAGGGGACGCGGCGAGGTTCAACTCCCTCTATGCCGAGTACAAGAAGTCACCGGAGGTGACGAAGCGGCGCATCTACCTCGAGACCCTGCAGAAGGTGGTGCCGCAGTTGGGGAAGAAGGTGATCGTCGATGAGGACGCCCAGCAGATTCTCCCGCTCCTTCCGCTGGACCGAACCGGAGCCAAGTGAGGACTCGCGGCCCGCGCGAAATCCGTCCCGATTTTTCCCACCCTTTACGAAAGCATTTTCCCATGAAAGCAAAGATCGCAGGTTGTCTCGTCGCCCTGGTTCTCCTGGTCGTGCTCGGTGTCCTCAGTGGCGCCTTCTACACGGTCAAGGAAACCGAGCAGGTCATCATCACCCAGTTCGGGGAGACCGTGGGGGAACCCATCAATCCGCCAGGCGCGGAGGAATCCGAGGCGGGGCTCCATTTCAAGGTCCCGTTCCTGTGGAAGGTCAACAAGTTCGAGAAACTCATCCTCGAATGGGACGGCAACGCCGAGGAGATGCCGACCAAGGAAAAGACCTACATCGAGGTCGATACTTACGGACGCTGGCGCATCGCCGATCCGCTCACCTATTTCCAGAAACTCCGCGACGAGCGGCGCGCCCAGTCGCGCCTGGACGACATCCTCGGTTCCGAGACCCGCAACACCATCGCCAAGCACCAGCTGATCGAGGTGATTCGCACCACCAAGGAGCGCGAACCCCTGCAGGCCGAGGAACTGCTCGAGGCCGACATGAGCGGGGTGGTCGGGAAGCTTCCGGCCATCCGGTTCGGTCGCTCCGCGCTGGAGCAGGAGATCTTCGACAAAAGCGCCGAGAAGCTGGCCCAGTTCGGCATCGAGCTGCTCGACGTCCGGTTCAAGCGGATCAACTACAACCAGAGTGTGCAGACGCAGATCTTCGAACGCATGATTTCCGAACGCCAGCAGATCGCGGAACGCTTCCGGTCCGAGGGGGAAGGCGAGGCCGCCAAGATCCTCGGGAACATGCAGAAAGACCTGAAGGAGATCCAGTCCGCCGCCTACAAGGAAGTGCAGACCATTCAGGGCGAAGCCGACGCCAAGGCGACCGAGATCTACGCCGCCGCCTACAACCAGAGTCCCGAGGCGGCCGCGTTCTACGAGTTCGTCCGCACCATGGAAGTCTACGGGGAAGTGCTCGGCGGAGACAGCACCGTGATCCTCTCGACCGACAGCGACCTCTTCAAGTACCTGAAGCGGGCGGAGCCGGAAGCCGGTAATCCCGCGGGGCCCGCAAAGCGACCGGTCGCCCCGGTTCAGCCCGCTGCTCGCTGAAGGGTCGGATCAGGATTTCTCCAGCGTCACCACGCACTCGAGGTGACGGGTCTGGGGAAAGAGATCGAAAGGCTGGACATCGACCAGCCGGAAGGCCGGGGCCAGTTGCTTCAGGTCCCGCATCTGGGTGGCCGGGTTGCAGGAGACGTAGACGACCCGGGCGGGGGCGAAAGCGATGAGCTGGTCGAGGAACTCCGGGGTGCTGCCCTTGCGCGGGGGATCGATGACGACCGCGGTGCGGGCGGGATCGAAGTCGCCGCGCACGGTGTCGAAAATCGCGTGGGCGTCCCCGGCCTGGAACCGGCAATGGGTGATGTCGTTCTGCTCTGCGTTGCGCCGCGCCCAGTCGATCGCCGCCTCGCTGATCTCGATCCCGGCCGCCTTCCGGAAATGGCGGGCGGCGGTGAGACAGAACAGCCCGTTGCCGCAGTAGGCATCGACGAGGCAATCGAACCGTCCCCCGTCGCTCGCCTGGCGGGCCACGTGTTCCGTGAAGGCCGGAAGAATGTGGGGATTGTTCTGGAAGAACTCGCCGGCCGGAAACTCGAAGCGAACGCCATCGACCTCGGCCTCGCAGACATCGGTGTTCTCCGTGCAGACGGATCCATCGGCCGATTCCCGCAGCAGCAGGGTGGCGCCCTTCTTGAAGAACGCCGCGCGCTCGTGGACCTCCCGTCTCAGGGAAGGCAGGCGTTCGTTGATGGCCTCCGAGGCGATGGGGCACTGGTGGACGTCGATGAGTTGCTGGCGCCGACCCTGCCGCAGGAAGCCGATCTCGGAGATCTCTCCCCTCCGCGGCTTGTGAAAGTGGGGGGTGATCTTGGAGCGGTAATGATCCTGCTTCGGTGAAGGAACGACCGGATTGACGGAGAAGCTGAGCCCGGCGAGGCGTTCGAGAACTTCCTCGACCTGGCGGCGTTTCCATTCCAGTTGCGCCGGGTAGGCCAGGTGCTGGTACTGGCACCCGCCGCATTCGGTGAAGAGCGGG
>JAUIGT010000271.1 GCA_030432615.1 Verrucomicrobiia bacterium | reverse complement strand
CGATCCGGACAAGCCGTTCTTTCTGATGCACCACTACAAGGCGCCGCACGACTATTTCGAGCACGCCCATCGCTACGACGACTACCTCGCCGATGTCGATATTCCCCAGCCTGACAATCTCTGGCTGGAGAACCAGCCCAAGTTCGGCTCCATCGCCACCCGCGGCTACGAGGACGAACTGGTGCCCCACATCGGCACCTCCATCGGGATCCGCAATCCGCGGCGCTCCTACGCCGACGACCTGCCGCGCCTGTTCCCTCAGGACTACCCGGCCGACTACGATCCTTCGAAGCTTACACCGGCCGAGATCAAGACGATGGCCTACAACGTCTATCTCCGGAAATTCCTCCGTTGCGTCAAGGGGATCGACGACAACCTCGGCCGGCTCTTCGCCTACCTGGAGAAGGAGGGCCTGATGGACAACACCGTCATCATCTACACCGGCGACCAGGGCTTCATGCTGGGCGAGCACGATTACCAGGACAAGCGCTGGATGTATGAGGAGAGCCAGCGGATGCCCTTCCTGGTCCGCTACCCGAAAACCATCAAGGCCGGCACCCGCACCGATGCGATCGTCGAGAACGTCGACTACGCACCCACCATGCTGGACTTCGCCGGCGCCGAGACCCCGGACTTCATGCAGGGTCGCAGCTTCAAGGCCATCTGCGAGACGGGCACCGAGCCCGAAGGCTGGAAACAGGAAGCCTACTATCGCTACTGGATGCACATGGCCCACCACGACAATCCCGGCCACGTCGGCATTCGCACCAAGACACACAAGCTGATCTTCTACTACGGATGCGACTACGAGGGCGGATATCGCACTCCTCCTGGCTGGGAACTCTACGACCTCCAGAAGGATCCCACGGAGATCGTGAACCAGTACGACAATCCCGAATACGCCACCGTGGTCGATGACCTAAAAACGCGTCTGGCCGCTCTCCGGAAACGCGTGGGTGACAACGGCGAAGACTTTCCCAAGGCCGAGGCCGTCATCCAGGAATTCTGGGACTACGACGGCGCCGACCGTGCCAAGGCAATCGAGATCTCGAACCAGTTTCTCGAAGTCCGGAAGGCCGAGTTGGCGAAGAAGAAATCGAAGTGACGGGACTCGCAGATCGGCACGCGATCACCGCTTTGACAAGATTCCCGGGGGCGGCGAATTTCCGTCCATGAGATTCCCCCAATCTTTCGGGCTGGCGATCGCCTGCCTTTCTTCCGCGACCCTCCTCCACGCCCAGGAAGCGGGCGATCACGTGATCTTCATCAGCGCCGACGGAATGCGTCCCGATTCGGTCGATGTTCTCGGCCCGGAAAAGGCGCCCACCTTTCACCGGCTGCGCGAGGAAGGAGCCTGGACGAGCAATGCCCGCACCGACGTGGTCTACACCGTGACCCTGCCGAACCACACGGCCATGGTCACCAGTCGCGGGGTCACCGGACCCGAGGGACACAACTGGATCAAGAACTCCGATCCGATGCTGGGGCAGAACCTGCACAAGAATCACAAGGGCTACCTCTCCTCGGTCTTCGCCGTCGCCCACGACAACGGTCTGAGCACCGCTCTCTACGCCAGCAAATCGAAATTCAAACTCTACGATATCAGCTACGACGATCGCACCGGTGAACCCGACACCACCGGAGAGGACAACGGCCGCGACAAGCTGGACCGCTACGTGATGGAGAGCGAGACCGACGCGCTGGTCGATCAACTCGTCGCCGACCTGACCTCGGACCCGACCGACTTCACCATGCTGCACCTGCGTGATCCCGACAGCGCCGGCCACGCGGAGGGTTGGGACCTGACGCCGGGAAGCCCCTACCTGCAGGCGGTCGCCAAGGTCGATAAGCTGGTCGGCCGCGTGCTCGCCGCCGTCGAAGAGAATCCCGCGCTGAAGGACCACACCTGGATCGTGCTCACCGCCGACCACGGTGGCCTCACCGCCACCAAGGGTCACGGCGAGGCCAAGGAAAGTGACAACTACATCATTCCCTTCTACGTCTGGGGACCCGGCGTTCCCGCCGGCAAGGATCTCTACGCGCTTTCCTCCGGGTCGCGTCTCGATCCCGGCACGACCAATCCTCCCTACGAGTCTCCCAAGCCCCCGGTGCGCAATGGTGATGCCGGGAACCTGATCCTGAACCTGCTGGGCTTGCCGGCGATCCCCGGATCGACCATCAACGCCAAGCAGGATCTGCTGGTGGTGGAAAAACGAGACGTCCCCATCCCGCCCGATCCCGCGGCGGCAAGGTAAGTGGGAGAGATGGCCCTCCAGAGCCGTCCGTCCACCATTGACCCGGGTGAGTCGATCTACGGCTCCAAGGTCACCAACTCATTCTCCGGCTTTTCGGTCAACACCAGCCCGCGGAAGCGATACTCCTGCGGCTTCTGGTTCTTGTGCAATTGCAGCCCGATCGGTGACGCCCGCAGCATCTTGGGCCTGTCGGTGAAATCGAAGACCAGTTCGCCGTTGTTCACGAAACGGATCCGGTTGCCGCGCACCAGGATTTCGATCCGGTTCCAGTCGCCCTTCTTCTCCGAAGCGACCTTGAATCCGCCCTTCTGATTCGCCGGCTCGATCCGGTTCCGCCGGTGCGCGTCCCAGATGCCCCAGTCGTGGCAGAACATCAACAGCGGCCCGCGGAATCCGAACGCATTGCCACCCTCGTCCTCGATCCGTTCTCCCAGCGCCGCCACCGCGGAGTGCATCGTCGAATGCTCCGGCGACACCGTCTGCTTCACCTCGAAGAGCAGGCGAAATTCCCGATGGTCCCCCTTCGTGAACAGGTAGGTGCTGGAGGGAACCGTTCCCTCGTTGCGCCCCACGATCACCCCGTCCTCGATGCTCCAGTAGTTCTCATCCCCTTCCCAGCCCTTCAGGTCCTGCCCGTTGAAAAGAATCTTCGGCGTTTCCGATTTCGGCAGATCCACCACCGCTCTCGCGATCCCGAGCGGCAACCCCGGCCGTGTGCCCGGTCGCTGGTGGCCCACGTGACTGATCCACGCGTTGTGCATCACCACCTGGTCGGCATGAATCCGCTTCCGCATTTCCCGATCGAGCCTCTCCACTCCCTCCGGATCGCGTCCCAACGCCGCGAGGATGGCCTTGGCGAGCACCCGATGGCCCTCCTCGTTGAGGTGGACGCCATCGTTGGACAGGGTGAAATCCGGATCCGTCTTCCGCTTGTCCGCCACGTAGTCCAGCACCGGGGTGCGGGCATCAATCACTCCCGCGACCCGGTCCGCCTGCGCCAGCACCCATTCCGAGTATTTCGCCAGCACCTCGGTGTCGTAGTTCTCGTAGATCTCCATCCACGAATAACTCTCCGCGCCGGCCCCCTTCACCTTGCCCTGGCTTCGCAGGGGTTCCGGATCGAAGGGCGGCGGGGTGATCAAGATCAACGGCGCGCCCGTGGCCTTCACCTTCTCGATGAGCTTGCTCATCCCTGCCTGATAAGCTGCGAAACGATCCTCCCCGAAAGGATAATAAATCCCGTCGTTCATCCCGTAGCAGGCGAAGACCACGTCGGGCTTCACCTTCGCCAAGGCCCGGTCGAGACGCTCGTGGACGTTGGGACGGGGAAAGGGATGAGCCGGTTCCGACAGGCCGGTGACCCCTTCGCTCGGCAGTCCCAGGTTGATCAGTTCGAATCGCTCCGGATCAGCGCCCGCCTCGAGCAGGACGGCCTCGATGTCGGAAACGTAGTGACCGGAATGAGTGATCGAGTCACCGAGAAACAACACCGTGCCCTCGAGCGGCACCTCGATGGGACCGGCGAAAAGCGATCCCGTCGTGGCGGTCGAAAGGGAAAGGAATACTGCCAGAATGCGCGGATTCATTCGCTCATCGTCCCGGGAATTCCCGCGCGAGAAAAGCGAAATCCCCGGCGCGATCGAGCGCAGCGCGGCCTTGACCTTTCCAGGCGGGCAAGCGTTGCTTCGAAGCCGCCGATGAATTCCGCAAACCTTCCCGCCATTCCCGCGAACTGGCGCCCCATCGCCGCTCTCGCTTTCGGAATCATCGGCTTCGCCGCTTCCGTGGCCACTCTCTACGCCACGCCCATCGAAGGCGTCACCGATCTCGGCTGCGGAGTTCGCGTCCTGGACTGCAGCGAGGTGCTCGGCAGCCGTTGGGGCAAGATCGCCGGCATTCCGCTGGGCATTTTCGGCGGCACCTACTTCGCCGGTTGGATTGTGGCCATCGGCGCGTGGCTGCGATCCCGCGACATGGCCCTGCTTTCGCTCGCCACCTGGATCCTGACCGTGGGAGTGATTTGCTCCGCGACCTTGCTGTCGCTCCTGCTGTTCGTCATCGAGGGCAATTGCCTGTTCTGCCTGATCACCCACGCGAGCAACCTCGGCGCCGCGGTCCTGCTATGGCCGTTCCGGCGCTGGCAATTCGCTTCCCTCAAAGCGACCGCCATCCGGGGATCGCTCCTCCTGCTGATTTTGCTGCTGTTCGCATTCGGCCTGCGGCAACTCTACCAGGCCCGCGTCGAACGCGCCGAAGCGGAAGCGCGCGAGCAGACGATCTGGTGACAGGATTGTCGCCTCTCCTTTCCTCCTTGCGAATCTGGACACCGTTCGGAACATTGAGCCTGTCACGTCACTCCTCTGATCTTCCCATGTCTGCCCTCCGATTCCTCCCAATGCTGGCGGCATTGGCATTTTGCCTTTCAACCTCGGCCTTTGCAGAGTTGACCTCCGCTCCTTCCTTCGCCGCCGCTCAGACAAAGGCAAAGAGTGAAAAACGACTCCTCTTTCTGATGTTCAAGTCGTCCGACTGCCGCCACTGCCGCAAATTCGACGAAAAGGTGTTTTCCACCGAGGTCTTCGAGGCCTTTGCCCGCGATCACCTGTCGCTGATGATCTACGATGTCGATGCCTATGCCGCTTTGCCCGAGGAGGAGCGCCGGCTCGCCCTCGGTCTCGAGGAGAAGTACGACGTCGACAAGATGCCGGCCATCGTGGTCTACGCGCCCGATGGCAGGGAGCTTCTGAAGACCCAGGGTTATCGCGGCACCGAGGCCGAGAAGATCGTGGCGCAGCTGAAATCGATGCTGCCGTGAGGAACAACGATGGGGGATTGGCTCGGCTCCCTCCTGCGCTTTCTCTGGACCGTTCTGGATTCCGATTCGGAACTCCGCGACGACAGTCTCGTGGGGGAAACTCCCTTCGAGCGAAGATCGAGAAAGGTCCTCGGGTGCTTCGTCCGGGCCTTCACTATCCTGTTCATACTCTTGGGAATCGCCTGGGCCGTCTTCGTGAAATGGGGCTGACTCAACAGGGTCAAGTCCACGCCCCTACCCTGTTTGCTCACCTCCTATTCCTGTTCTTCTTCCTCGTCATATTCTCCCGGCTGGCGGAAGTGAATAGGAAGAAGACGAGGAATAGGATCTTTAGCGGCGGTTGCCTTTTCGATACTGCAGCGGCGTCACGCCCATGTGCCGGCGAAAATGCTGGGTGAAGGAACTCTGGTCGTAGAAACCCAGGTCCACCGCGATCTCCGCGATCGAGGTCTCCGTCGTCCGCAGCGCCTCGCAGGCAGCCTGTACGCGGGTCTTCACCAGGAAATCCCGCGGGTTGGTTCCGAAGGCCTCGCGGAAGCGCCGATTGAACTGCCGCAGCGACATCCCGGCGATCTTCGCCAGTTCGGTCACCGCGACCGGTTCGCGGAAATGTTCGCGCAGCCAGGTGACGGCCCGGTCGAGTTGCACGTGCGGGGTCATCGCCGCACGCCGGCGCTCGTAGCTCTGCAC
This sequence comes from Verrucomicrobiia bacterium, assembly GCA_030432615.1. Taxonomy (GTDB): domain Bacteria; phylum Verrucomicrobiota; class Verrucomicrobiia; order Verrucomicrobiales; family DEV007; genus JAEUHH01. The sequence goes on along the minus strand of JAUIGT010000271.1, from coordinate 2,625 downwards.
GGTGCCCATCACCCCGACGACCTCCCCGCCGTGGCCGAACACGGGAAACTTGTTGGTGAAATACCAGTCGGGCAATCCCTGGCGATTGAAGAACAGCTCGATGATCCGCAGCTTGGCCCGCCCGCTCTCCATCACCTCGGCGTCGTCGCGACGAAAATGCTCGGCGAGGTGCGGCGGGAACAGATCGAAGTCGGTCTTTCCCACCAGGTCGCTCTCCGATCGGCAACCGAGCCGCTCCCAGAAATTCCGGTTGCCCGCCACCAGCCGGAAGGCGCGATCCTTGGCGAAGAAGGCCACGTCGGGCAGGTGATCCAGCACCGTTCCCAGCTGCGTCGCCGGGGACATCGATTGAAAGAAGGAGGCGCGGAGATCTGTGGCGCCGGGGTTTTCACGTTCCATGGTGGTGGCCGATTCGTCATAAAATTAGTCGCGTTCCCGCAAGACGGCATTTCCCCGGATCGCGTATTCTGATAGCGTCAAAACCCGCGCTTTCCCCCATGAAAACCTCACGCTTCGACTTCGTTCTCGGAGTTGTCCTCGCCTTTCTCTGCCTGCCCTGTCTCGACGCGACGGCCCGTCCCGACTCCGGTCCCGTCCGCGTGCTTTTCGTCGGGCATGAGGCGCAGAATCACCGATCCGATCTCTACTACCCGATGCTTGCCGAGGCATTGGGCCGAGACGCCATCTACTTCGACTATGTCACCACGCCGGCCGCCGCCTTCGGCGACGCCGACTACCTCGATCATTTCGACGCCGTCCTCCTCTACGCCAATCACCGGGAGATCGATCCGGCCCACTGGCAGAACCTGAAGGCCTTCATCGAGAATGGCGGTGGCTTCGTCCCGGTCCACTGTGCCAGCTGGTGTTTCCAGAACATCCCGGAATTCGACCAGGTCGTCGGCGGCCGTTTCGCCCATCACCAGACCGGCATCTTCCGCCCGAAGACGATCGCGCCCGATCATGCCGCCATCAAGAACGTACCCGCCTTCGAGGCCTGGGACGAGACCTACGTCCACGAGCGCCACAATCCCGAAGGCCGCACCGTGCTACAGGTGCGCGAGGTGGCCGAAAACGACAACATCACCGAGCCCGAACCGTGGACCTGGGTACGGACGCAGGGCGAGGGTCGCGTTTTCTACACCGCCTCCGGTCACGACGAGCGGGTCTGGAGCCTGCCTGAGTTTCATCATCTCCTGAAGCGCGGCATTCTCTGGACCATCGGCGACGCCCGCCGGTCGAGCTACGATCGGTTCCTCGCCGATCGTCCGCCGCTGAGATACGAGAAGCGGGACAACATTCCTAACTACGAGAAGCGTCCCGAGCCCCTGCCCTGGCAGTTTCCCCTTTCGCCCGAAGATTCATTGAAATACACCCAGGCACCAGTCGAATTCCGGATCGAGTTGTTCGCCGCCGAGCCCGATATCGTCAATCCCATCGGCCTGGCCTGGGACGAACGAGGCCGCCTCTGGGTCGCGGAAACGGTCGACTATCCCAACGAAGTGCGCCCGGAGGGCGGCAACGACACCATCAAGATCCTCGAGGACACCGATGGGGACGGCCGCTGCGACAAGGTCACCGTCTTCGCCGACGGGCTCAACATTCCCACTTCGCTCACCTTCTGGAACGGCGGACTTATCGTCGCCCAGGCACCGGATTTCCTTTTCCTCAAAGACGAGGACGGCGACGACAGGGCCGACGTGAAGACCGTCCTCTTCACCGGCTGGGGCACCCGGGACACCCACGCCGGTCCCTCGAGCCTGCGCTACGGATTCGATAACTGGATCTACGGCGCGGTCGGCTACTCGGCCTTCGACGGCGAACTCGGCGGAAAGAGGCATCGCTTCGGCTCCGGGCTTTACCGGTTCCGGCCCGACGGCTCGGCGATCGAGTTTCTCCACCAGTTCAACAACAACACCTGGGGCCTGGGCTTCAACGCGGCGGGCGACGTCTTCGGTTCCACCGCCAACAACAACCCGAGCTTCTTCGGTGGCCTGCCCGCCACCGTTTACGGCGACGAGGGCAAGGGCATGAGCGCGAGGATGATCGCCGATTCGCCCAAGTTTCACCCCATCACTCCGAACATCCGCCAGGTCGATGCCTTCGGCGCCTACACCGCCGGCGCCGGTCACGGCTTCGCCACCTCGGCCAACTTTCCCGAATCCTATCGCGATCGAATCGCCTTCGTAGGCGGACCGACGGGGAACCTGCTGGGGAAATTCCGGCTCGAGCGCGACGGCTCCGGCTACCGGGCGAAGAACGACTACGCCTTCCTCGCCAGCGCGGACGAGTGGTTCTCTCCCGTCGCCGCCGAGGTCGGTCCCGACGGGAATCTCTGGGTGGCGGACTGGTACAACTTCATCATCCAGCACAATCCCACCCCCAACCCCGAGCGCGGCGGCTACGAGGCCGTCACCGGGAAAGGCAACGCCCACGAGAACCCGAATCGCGACCGCCAGCATGGCCGCATCTACCGCGTGACCTGGGAAAAGGCGCGACCGCCGAAGATCGCCTCGCTGGCGGGAGCTTCCGACGACGAACTCGTCGCCGCCCTGGCGGACCACAATCTCTTCTGGCGACAGACCGCCCAGCGCCTGCTGGTCGAGAACCGGAAGAAGGCCGCCGCGC
>JAUIGT010000270.1 GCA_030432615.1 Verrucomicrobiia bacterium | reverse complement strand
GGTCCTGGTCCCCGAATACGGCGCCCGGCTCGGCAACTTCGGCGTGACCGAGGTCAGTGACGAGGAGACCTGGGTCACCGTCACCGAGTGGATGCAGGCCCCGGCCCCGCATCATCACGATCCCACCCCCCTCATCGAGCGCGGTGCCGACAACCGCGTCTGGGTGGCGAAGCTGAAATGGAAGTAGGGCGCGGCTCCGTTCCCGCACCGAATGAAAACAGGCTCGTCATGAAACGTCGCGACCTTCTTCTCCAGGGCACGGCCCTCGCCGGCGGCCTCCCCTGGCTCGCCGCCGCCGAATCCGCGGGGAAGTCCCTCGGCGCCAAACGTCCTCTCCTGGAACCGATCCACGACCAGGTCGTCTGCCCGTGGTCGCCCGCTCATCCGCGCCACGATCATCAACTCATCTTTCCCCTCGACGACCGGCGGCTCCTGCTGGTGTGGAGCGAATACTACGACGATGACCCGCCCCCCGAGGCAAAGCTCGGCCAGAGCGGCATCGGCGACGAAGTCCCCTGCCGGATCTCGGCGATGACTTCCACCGATGGCGGACGCAGTTGGAACGACAAGCACGTTCTCCAGGCCAACGAATGGAAGCACAACGTCAAGCATCCCAACCTGGTTCGACTTTCCGGAAGCGAGCTGCTCTTCAGCTTCGTCGGTTGGGATTCCGAGACCCAGCGAAACGTCTTCCTTCGGCGCTCGCTCGACAACGGCGCCACCTTCGGCGAGCGCGTGCGGATCTCCGAGCCCGGCTGGTATTGCAACAACGCCGATCGCGCCCTGCGCCTGGAATCGGGGCGGGTGCTGATTCCCGCCCACGGCCCCTTTGCGGAAACCTACGTCGGCGACAGCCGCTACCAGGGTGGCGACCTGCATTCCTTCGTCTTCTATTCCGACGACGGTTTCCACACCTGGAAACGCAGCAGCGACAGCATGACGGCTCCCGGGCGCGGGGCCCACGAACCGACCATCGTCGAGCTGAAGGACGGCTGCCTCTTCTGCCTGCTGCGAAACACCAACCGGGAACAGTATTTCGCCCTCTCGAACGACGGCGGGGATCACTGGACGAAGCCCGCTCCCAGCGGCCTGCCCTCCCCCGAATCCCCCGCCCTCGTCAAGCGCATCCCGACCACCGGTGACCTGCTGGTGCTCTGGAACAACGTGGCCTCGAAGAGCAACTGGCCCCGCACCCCGCTGACCGCGGCGATCTCCCAGGACGAGGGGAAAACGTGGAGCCATTTCTCCGACGTCGACAACCGGCCCGACTGGGACGCCGCCTATCCTTCGGTCACCTTCGTCGGCGACGAGGCCCTCGTGGCTTACTACTCGCGCTCGACGAAGTGGAAGCGCGACTCCGAGGTCACCCTGCGCATCTTTCGGACGGAACAATTCTACGCGTGAGGGCGGAACAGCCGAAAAAGCGAATACCCCCGGCGGAGCGTAGGCCAGCGACTCCCGTCGCGGCTTCTGGAATCGTGAGGCCTACGCATTGCCGCGACAGGAGTCGCTGGCCTACTCCTTTCCGCCATCGACACCGTCCCTCCGGATTCCTACACTTCCGCCCATGAGAAAAACCGTCGCCCTCATCTTCGCCGTTGCCCTGATCGGCTTCGCGCTCGTTCCTTCCGCCTTCGCCGACCTCCGCGCCGGGGCCGATGTCACCGACATCACGCCGCTGCCGGAGCACTACCCGATTTCCACCGCCGGCTCGATGGCGGCCACCTTCCTCGACGGCACCGAGGAACGCATCCACTGCCGCACCCTCATGCTCGGTGATGCGGAGGACGACCAGAAACTCGTCAGCTTCACCCTGGTCGACTCCTGCCTCGTCCCCCGCGAGTTGGTCGATTCCGCGAAGCGACTCGCCTCCGCGAAAACCGGCATCCCGGCCGCCAACTTCACCATCGCCGCCACCCACACCCACTCGGCCCCGACGGCGACCCCGGCCTTCCAGTCGAACCCCTCGGTCGCCTACCAGATTTTCCTCGCCGAGCAGATCGCCGCCTCCATCGCCAAAGCCCATGAGAATCTCGAACCCGCCGAGGCCGGCTGGGCGGTCGGGGAGAACGACCGACAGGCCTTCAACCGCCGCTGGTTCGTGACCGAGCCCTACGAGAATCCCTTCGGCGAAACCACCGATACCGTCCGCATGAATCCCGGCTTCGACAAGGGCGGCGGCAAGGTCTCCAAGCCGGCGGGCCCGACCGATCCCGCCATCCCCATGCTCGCGGTTCGCTCTTCGAAAGGAGACAAGAAGCCCATCGGCCTGCTGGCCAACTATACGCTCCACTACGTCGGCAGTCCGCCGCTCACCGCCGATGGAAAACGCCAGCTCTCCGGCGACTATTTCGATCGTTTCGCCCGAATCATGGCCGAAAAGGTCGCGCCCGGCGACGACCGCTACGTGGCCATCCTCTCCAACGGCACGAGCGGCGACATCAACAACAACGACTACGGCTCACCCGCTCCGGAGAAGAAATACGCGCCCGGCGAGAAGATGATGGAAGTCGCCCAATCCGTGGCCGATTCGGCGTTCGAGGCCTTCCAGCGCATCGAGTATCGCACCGACTTCCCCATCGAGGTCGCCGCCCGGGAACTCGACCTCGGTGTCCGCAAGCCCGATGCCGACGACCTCGCCCGCGCCCACGAGATCCTCGGCAGTCCCGAGCAACTCATCAACGGCAACCTCCGCGCCCGCGAGGCCATCTACGCCCGGGAAACCCTCCAGCTCCGCGAGTATCCCGACACCGTTCCCGTCCGTCTCCAGGCCTATCGCCTCGGCGACCTCTGCATCCTGACCACGCCCTGCGAGACCTTCGTCGAGATCGGCCTGGAGTTGAAGAAACTCAGCCCCTTCGGCACCACCATGGTCATCGAGCTGGCCAACGGCTACAACGGCTACCTCCCCACCCCGCAGCAGCACGAGTGGGGCGGCTACGAGACCTGGCGCGCCAAGTCCAGCTACCTCGAGGAGAACGCGTCGGTGAAAATGGTGGAGGCGTTTCGGGAGATGTTCGGGGAACTCGAGACCGAGTGAGAAAAGGGTCGCCTCAATTGTCCACACGCCTGGCTTCCCCTTCCCTCACCCCGAATTCCGAAACACCAGCCCGTGGTGAAGGGCCGCCAGCAGGGGAACGTGAATCGGTTCGCACTCCGCGAACATCTTCAGGTGCCGCGTCGACAGGAACCAGCCCGCGCCCTCGATGGTGAGGGCGACGAGTTCGCCGCTCCCGGCGTCGGTGGTCACGGCGTAGGGAATTTCGCTCCACCAGGATTCCTTCAGGGCGCTCCGGTAGTGATACCAGCGCCGGCCGTCGAGTTCGACCACCGACAGCGCCAGGCAGGGTTCCTTGTTGGTGAAGACGAATCCGTGGTTGGGGAACTGGTCGATCCTCCCGACGCGGCGGTCCCCTTCCCGCAAGGAGAAGGTCCGATGATCGACCCGGACGGCCCCGACGCCGAAAGCCTCCTCCCGATGCAGGGCCAGTTCGCGCTCCTCCGTTACCAGTTGGTAGACCTGCCCGGGCATCAGCGACATCTTCGCCTGGAGCCGGGGCGGGTCCGGTTCCCGCGCCGCCGGCAGAACCTCGAGCCGATTTTTCAGGGTTTCCTTGAACCGGTAGTCGTATTCCTCGAGCACCCCGCGCACCACTTCGGCGGGCCGGTCGAGACGCGAGCGATCCAGCGCGTCCAGCGCCTCGGGCAGGGTCATTCCTTCGCGGACTTCCAGCATGGCGGGATGTGTTCGGGCTCGCGTCTCAACGCAGCGAGGTCAGCACCTCGGCGCGGCGTTTCTCCCAGTCGGGCGCGGCCACGGCCGTCCAAGCGGCGACGTTGTCGAAGCGGACGAAACGGCCGTTCACGGTGAAGCCGAAGTCGGTCTTGGTCTCGTGGGCGATGCCGGATGACTGGAGATAGCCGATCGGCTCGTCGTCGAGCGACACCAGCATCTCGTCGCCGAGGATCTCCAGGGTGATCGCATGCCAGGCGCCCTTCTCCAGTTTCACCGGGATCGACATGTTCCGTCCCTCGAGGAGTGCATCCGCTTTCTTCTTGTCCGCCGGATCGCCGCTGCGGCGCATCGCGAAGATGTCGTTGCGCATCACGCCCTCCTTGTCGTCGCCGAGAAAGATCGAGGTCGGCGTGATCGAGAGCCGACAGATGTGGCCGGCGTGCGACTCCTTGTATTGCTTGTCGTCGATGGGCACGTTGAAACGGGTGGAACCGTCGAACTGGAAGGAGAAGCGGATGACGACGTCCCGGAAATCGGCGAGCCGTTCCAGCACCGCGCCGTGATCCGCGTCCGGCGCCTGGGCGGCGACGAGTTCACCATTCTCCACCTTCGAGTCGCTGTAGACATGACGCCAGGGGCCCTCGGTGAGGACATCGGTCCCGAAATCGTCAGCGAAGAGCAGGGTCTCCGGCTCGGTCATTACGGTCTTCGGCGCCTCCGCTTCCTCTCCGCCGGCCACGGCGGTCGCCGACGCGAGGAGAAGCAAGGATACAAAGAGGGAAAGGATTTTCATGCCCGAAAGATAGGCCGGACCGGGGCCTCCACGCCAGCGCGATCATGGCCACCGTTCCACCTCGGCGGCGGCGCGATGGACGAGAGGGTCGATGAGCCCCGCCGGCACCTGGCCGTCGGGCGTGACGTGGGTGTTGAAGAGGACGGCCCAGTCGAGTCCGTCCCACCGACGCACCAGCAGGGTCGAGGTGCCGTTGATGCGCCCGGTGTGCCAGGCGTTCACCTTTCCTTCCGACCCGATCGGCCGGACCTGCCAGCCGCAGCCGTAGAAGGCGGGAGCGTCCGGGTTTCCCCGCGTCAATTCGGGCCGTGCCCACATGGTGCGAACACCGGCCTCATCGAGCAAAGGACTGGTTTCCGGATCGTCGAAAGCCGCCGCGAAACGCACCAGGTCTGGCGCGGAAGCGATCCAGCCCCCGTGGGCCTCGAAGGCCTCGAAATTCTCTCCCCCGTAGCGCAGCGGCACCTCCTCCCCGAAAGGCGGACTGGAAACCGCGCGACCCATCCGGTTCTTCGGATCGTAGTAATGCACCTCGCCCTCCTGGCGCAACTCGCGTCGGCCTCTCCCCAACCGCATGCGCGTGATGCCGAGCGGCGCCAGCACGGAGCGTTTCACGAAGGTCTCGTAGGGCTGTCCCGACACCGACTCGATCACCCGCCCCAGCAGGACGTAGCCGAAATTCGAATAGGCGAATCGCTCGCCCGGATCGAAGTCGAGTTTTCGGCCCAGCATGTAGCGAACCAGGTCCGCGGGACGCACCGGGAGCGAAATTCCGAGCGACTTCGCGATCGCTTCCGGCCGCCCGATCGGGTCGAAGCTCTGCTCGCGATCCCACCCGCCCGAATGCTGCAACAGCTGGCGAATGGTGATCGCCTTCCAGCGCGGGTCCATGGCCTCGCCGGGTTCGAGGTGGGGCCGGAGAGAAACGTGATCGAGAACCGGGTCCCCGAGTTTCAACCACCCGCGCTCCGCCAACTGCAACACCGCCACCGCGGTGAGCGGCTTGCTGATGCTGGCGATGCGAAAGAGCGCGTCGGGCGCCACCGGCTCCCGTTTTTCCACATCGGCGAATCCGTAACCGCGCTGGTAGATCAGGCGGCCTCCCCGGCTCAGGGCGAAGGCGGCGCCCGGGATGCGGTGCCGGGCCACGAATTCCGCCATCATCCGATCGAAGGGACGCAGGTCCGGGTTCGGGTTTCCCGTGGCCGGAAGCCGCCGCGTCGATCCGGTCCCCTTCTCCGCCATCGCTCCGCGTCGAGGCTCGATCACGAAAGGCAAGCCGGTGGCGGCGGCTGCTGTCCGCTGCAGGAACCGGCGACGATCTGTCCAGGGATGCCCCATGGCGGGAAACCTGCCCGATTTTTCGGCCCGCCGAAAGCGAAAGTCCGGAAAGCGCCGACGCGCCCGCCAATCCGGCCCTCACGGGATGAGGCCGGGAATGATTGCTCGACCCGCGGTCGCAAAGCGGGCACAATTCTCCCCTTCCCATGAAAAGACTCTTTCCCTTTCTCCTGCTGGCCGCCGTGACTTTCGGCGGATGGATGCTCGTGAGTGCCGCCGAAAAGGAGGCCGAACCGAAACCGCTCAAGATCCTGCTGGTGCTGGGCGGCTGCTGCCACGACTACGAGACCCAGAAGATGCTGCTCAAGGTGGGCATCGAGGAACGGATCAACGCCGTCGTCGACATCGAGCACAATCCCGACAAGTCCACCGAGGCCCGCTTCCCCATCTACGAGAAGGATGACTGGGCCGACGGCTACGACGTGGTCCTGCACGACGAATGCTCCGCCAACGTCACCGAGGGCCCCTACGTGAAACGCATCCTCGACGCCCATCGCGACGGCGTCCCGGCCGTCAACATTCACTGCGCCATGCACAGCTACCGCTGGGGCAACTTCAAGGAGCCCGTCAAGCTTGGCGACGACAACGCCGGCTGGTACGAGATGCTCGGCCTCCAGTCGACCGGTCACGGTCCCCAGTCGCCCATCGACATCACCTACACCGACGCCTCCCATCCCCTCACCAAGGGCCTGGAAAACTGGACCACCATCAACGAGGAACTCTACAACAACGTCCGGGTCTTCGACGGCGCCCACGCGCTCGCCAGCGGCAAGCAGATCCAGATGCCGCGGAAGAAGAAGGGCCAGCCCGCCGATCCGAACGCCAAGGGCGTCGAGGCCAATGCGATCGTGGCCTGGACCAACGAATACGGTCCCAAGAAGACCCGCATCTTCAGCACCACCATCGGCCACAACAACGAGACCGTCGCCGACGCCCGCTACCTCGACCTCGTGACCCGCGGTCTGCTCTGGGTGACCGGTCACCTGGAGGAAGACGGCACGCCGGCGGAAGGTTACGGAAAATAACGGCCGACGCGCGAGGTAAGGCGTAGGCCAGCGACTCCTGTCGCGGCTGACCCACCATGCGCGCCCTGCCAGCCCACCGCCGCGACGGGAGTCGCTGGCCTACGCCACCTACGCTTTCCCCCACGTTCTGGCGAGAACAGCTACGGATTGCCGATCGCGAACAAGTGCCGGGCACCGCGCACGTAAAGCACGCCTTCCGAGATAGCCGGGGTCGCCATGATTGGTTCGCCCATGGGGAAGGCTTTCGGCTGCTCGAAAGTCTCCCCGGCTTCGACCACAAGGACGTCGCCGTTTTCGCTGGCCAGGTAGAGCTTTCCATTCGACGCCACCGGCGAGGCGCTGAATCCATCGCCGCGATGAGGGAGCCGCAGGTAGTAGTGTTCGGTGCCGGTCTCGAGGTCGTAGCAGGCGAAGGGACCGTCGTTGTTCAGCACGTAGACCTTTCCCCGGTAGATCAGCGGCGTCGGCATGTAGGGACCACGACGAGTGCGACTCCAGGCCACGTGTTCGTTGCTGGTGTTGCCGGGCTTGAGCGAAATGTCTCCGCGGGCCCCGCGCCGAATCGCGAAGATCGGTCGCTCGGGGGCGCGCCCACTGGCGACGATGATGAGGTTGCCGGAAAAGGTCGGGGTCGGCGCGGTGATCTTCGAACTTCCGCCGAGTCGCCATCGCTCGGCGCCGGTTTCGGGATCGTAGCCGCGGATGAAGTTCGAGCCGTTGGTCACCAGTTCGGCGGGATGGGTTTCGTCGCCCGGCACCAGGGTCGGCGTTCCCCACGAGGGCAGTTCGTCGCGCTCCGTGCGCCAGCGTTCCCTTCCTGTTTCCACCTCGAAACAGGCGACGAAGGAGTCTTCCTGGGTGTCGCATTGCACGTAGACCCGGCCCTCGTGAATGATGGGCGAACTGGCCGAACCCCATTCGTAGCTCGGCAGGTCGTAGGCGCCGACGTCGAGCCGGCCGAGGTCTTTTCGCCAGAGCAGCGTTCCGTCTTCCGCCGCGAAACAGTAGAGCCCCTGCGATCCGAAGAAAGCGACCACGTGTTTCCCGTCGGTGGCCGGAGTGGCATTGGCGTAGGTCGCCTTGACGTGGCGCTTGTCGATCGGCGTGCCCCGCATCGCCAGGCTGTCCCAGAGCGTTTTTCCGTCGCGCTTGTCGAGACACAGAACTCGCCACTCCTGCTCGGTCCGATCCGGCGAGGCGTCGCCCGATCCGTAGAGGCCGGGCTTGAAATCGGCCGCCGGATCGCTGCTCACGGCGGTGGCGAGAAAGATCCGGTCGCCCCACACGACGGGACTGGCGTGGGCGAGGCCGGGAATGGCGACCTTGAACCGGATGCCTTCCCCGGTTTCGCCGTTCCAGCGCCCGGGCAGGGGCGGTCCGTCGGCGACGCCGGAAGCATGGAGTCCGCGAAACGAGGCCCAATGCTGCGCCTGTATCGAAAGTGGAAGGAGAATCGCACCCACCAGAGCGGCGACGATGACAAGGCGGGGACGGAAGCGC
>JAUIGT010000269.1 GCA_030432615.1 Verrucomicrobiia bacterium | reverse complement strand
TGGGCGAGGGTGGGGGAACCCACGGCGAGGACATCCGGGTCCATTTCGTGCCCGTGGGAGACGTCCCGAAGTGGTGCGCCGACCGCGAGCGTGAGGGCATGATGGTTGATTTCAAGATCTACGCCGGTCTCTACCTGGCGCGTTCGCTGACCCAACTGACGGAGGCGAGACTCTGGTATTGAAAACTTGCGCCGGAGGGGATGCCGGAAAGGCGCGGTCAGTCACGAGGACCGACCACGCTTGATCCTGGGATCGAAGCACGGGGGAGCGGGATTCAGGATTTTCTTTGCTTTCCTTCTCCTGACTTTTCGCCCTTGGTTCCGCGCTTTCCGTGACCGCCTTTGCCGCCGCCGGAACGAAAGGTTTTCTCGAATTCATGTTGGCTGATCTCGCCGTTGCCATTGAGATCCTTCTCGGAGAAGGCTTGGGCGACCTCGCCTTTCGATGAATCCGCGAAGCGTTTGCTTTCTCCGAGCTCCTTCCGGCTGATCGAGCCGTCGCCGTCGGTGTCGATGGCCTCGAAGATGGAGGCGGCATCGCGGGTGGGTTTGCCCTCGCCCTTACCGCCGCCCTTTCCCCCGCCTTTGGCGAGAGTGTTGGGCATTCCGGCGAGGCCGATCGTGGCGATGGTGAGCAGGGTGATGGTGATGGTCTTTTTCATGGTCTTGGAGTTCGGTGTTGGTCTTGGGTTCTCGAACGGGGGGAGGTTGGGATTCTCGTGAAGGGATCAGTTCGATGCACCGGGACGTCCACGCGGTCGCCCGTTGTTTCCACCGCCTCGACGACCGGAGCCGCCGGATTCGATCTTCGCGAATTCGCCGGGATCGATTCGGCCATTGTTGTCGAGATCGGCCGCATCGAAGGCGGCTTCGATCTGTTGGTCGGTGGAGCGAAGGAACTGGCGGGCCTTTCCAAACTCCCGCTCGGTCAGCAGATGATCGTCATTGGTATCCAGCGATTCGAAGATTGCGTCGGTCATGCCGCCGCCACGGCCGCCGCGATTTCGTCCGCCGCCCACTCCGCCGCCTCCGCGGGGGCGACGGGTCTCGGGTTGGTCGAGCCAATCGATGACGAGGTCGGCGATGAAGTCGGAATTCTTGTCCTGCATCATGAGATGAGTGTTCCCGTTCACCCCGTAGTCCTCGGGAAGGGAAATGACCTTGGCGTCACCCCCGTTGTCGGCGAAGAGTCCGGCCGCCACCTCCACCGCTTCCTTGCGTCCCGCTTGACGGCGGGAATCGATGTAGTCGCCGTAGACGCCCAGCATGAACTTTCCGGCGAGGGCGGGAAATTCGGATGCGGTGGGAGGCCCGGTCGGTTCGACGAAGACGAAGCCGGTGACGAGTTCGGGGCGTGCAAGGGCGGCGCTCACCGCCCGCGGGCCACCGGCGGAGTGAGGCATGAGGATCGAGGGACCGATCTTCTCGAGGAGTGACACGACCGCATCGGCGTAGTCGGTGGTGGCGTTCGAGAGATAGGGGTAGTGGGCTTCGAAGTCATCGAAGTGTTCCGTGGGAAACTGGGTGTCCGGGTAGGGATTGCCCTCGGACTCACCGAAACCCCAGCGTCGCCAGATGTCCTGTTGCCATCCCTGGGCGGCCGACGGATCGGCGGGGGGAGCGCCGTCCTCGGGGATCTCTTCGAAGCCGGGGACGTCGAATCTGCGGGAGAAATCGAACTTCGGATCGTTGATGACGTAGACCTCGTAGCCATTGTCGGCGAATGCCTGGGCCCATCCGGGGCGGCCGTCGGGTGTGGTCAGGAAGATGTAGGAGGAGAGGTTGTGGCCGGGAATCATGACGATCGGCTCGTCATGCTTCTTCTCGGCTGGCTTGAGGAAATGGACAAGGGCGCCGTCCTGATAGAACGCGCCTCGATCTTCCTCGGACGGGGACTGCAGGGGAGTCAGGATCGTCAGGAAACCGGTAACGGCGGCGAGGAAGAGGGAACGGGGGAAGAGTGGAGAGTTGGCATTCATTGCGCCCTTCCCATAATTCACGAGAATGACGTCAGGATGATGTCGGAGAATTTCTTTTTCGGGGACTGTTCCATCTCAGGGACAGCACCACTCGTTCCCCGTCGAGCCGGGCATCGAGGGCGGCGCCCAGGGCTTCCGCACAGGCGCGAGCCAGCGAGAGTCCCAGGCCGGCATGCCCGGAGGAGCCGCGCGAGGTGTCGCCCCGCCAGTAGCGGTCGAAAAACTGCGCCACTTCGGCTTCCCCGAGCTGGGAGGCGGTATTGGAAATCTCGAATCCCTCGTCCTCAATCCGAACGTGGATGGGGGTGTCGGGGTCGCTGTACTCGACGGCGTTCGAAACCAGATTGTCCAGCAAATGAGTCAGGAAAGCGGGGTCGGTCTCAGGGTCGGGGCCGGAGGCGTCCTCGATGATCAGTTCGAGATTTCTTCGGGCGGCGCTCTCGGCCTGCCGCTTCCAGCTGGCCTCGATCAGGGGGATGAGGGGCACGGCCCGAGTCTCGACCTCGACCTCGCCGGACTCCCAACGGGCGAGCTTGAGCAGGTTCTGAATCATGGACTCCAATTGCTCGGCGATTTCGAGGCTCTCGCGATGGGTCTTTTCGCCGGACTGATCGGGCCACTTCAGGGCCGACTCGGAGATCATCCGGAGTTCCGCCACCGGAGTGCGCATCTCGTGGGCAAGGTCGGAACTGAAGCGGCGTTCCCGATCGAAGCTGGTCTCGATGCGGGAGAGCAAGTCATTGAGGCATTCATAGACGGGGACCAGTTCGGACGGAACGTTCTCGACGGGAAAACGTGAGTCGAGCGAGGTGGCGTCGATGCCTCGACTTCGGTCGCCCAGTTCATCGAGAGGTCTGAGACTGCGCTTCACGAGAAATCCCACGAGGAGCGCGGATGCCCCCGCGATGAGGGCTCCGAGAAGGACCATGCCGCCCAGGACGGTGGACAGGGACTGCGAAACCGATTCGAGATCACGGGCGACCGCGACAAGGGTGGCGCCTTCGCCCCGCCGGCGCTCACCCTTGGAACGTCCTCGTCCTCCGGCGGTGTTCTGAAACGCCATCACGCGCAGTCGGGTGCCGTCGTCGAGGGTGACCGTATCGAACTCGGGCGTGTCGCCGTCGATCTCGGGTAGCGGGAGATTTCCTTCCGCGAGGCTGGGAGATTTCGCGATCGTCTCTCCTGTCGCGTCCCAACTCTGATAGTAGTAGCCGCTGTCGGTCTGGTCGTATCCGGAGATCCGGGCCTGGATTCGGCGAATCGCGCCGCCTCGTCTGCCGCGTTCCTCCGAGAGAAGGGGGGCATCTTCCGGGAGCGTGTCCTCTTGATCTCCCCGGGCGACGAAACGCAGGACTTGGGCATCCAGCGCAAGTTCGGTGTCGATCGATTTGACCAGGCCGCGACTCACCGAGAGGTAGGTCCCGGAGCCGGCGAGTATCCAGAGTATGGCGAGACTGCCGAGGAGTCCGGCCGTCAGTCGTCGGCGGATCGAATTCATGATCGACCCTTTCCGAGCACGTATCCGAGACCTCTCCGCGTGTGGATCAGGGGTTCCGAGTCCGGAGCGATGGCGATCTTCTTACGCAGCGCGCAGATGGCCGAATCGACGACATTGCTCATGGGAGAGACCAGATCATCGTAGATGTGCTCCTCGATCTGGGTGCGGGATACCACATGACCCTGCCGAAGCATGAGGTACTCGAGAATGGCGAACTCGCGTGCGGTGAGGTCGAGCAGGCTTCCTGCGCGGGTGGCCACCTTGGCGGTGGTATCGACCTCGAGGTCTTGAAAAACGAGCTGGGAAGTCGTCTTCTGGTACCTCCGCCGGCAGAGGGCATCGACTCGGGCCAGCAGTTCCTCGAGGGCGAAAGGTTTCACGAGGTAGTCGTCGGCGCCGCCGCGCAGGCCGGCGACCCTGTCCTCGATGCTGTCCCTGGCGGTGAGAAACATGACTGGAGTCTCGTTCCCTTCGGCGCGCAGTTTTTCCAGGATGCCGAGTCCATCGAGGCAAGGGACCATGATGTCGAGAATGGCGGCGTCGTAAGAATGCAACTGCGCCATCCAGAGTCCCTCCTCGCCGTTTTCGGTCGCATCGACGGCGTAGCCGGACCGTTTCAGAGCCAGGGCGACGGTTTCGCGGAGACGGCGGGAATCTTCAACCAGGAGCAGACGCATGGGGGCGGGTGGAAGTGTCGGGTCGGAAGATTACCTGAAGATGATCGACGGGGGAAGAGGTTCGGAAAGGCGGAATCTCAAAAAAGTGAGCCGGCGTCATGGAGGGATCATTTTCCCGGGTGATTGTCGGAACCCATGAGCAGCGCTCGCATCTTACGGCTTTCCCTGGCAGTCGCCGTGGTCCTGTGTCCTCGGGCTCTCGCCGAGAGGCAGGGTGAAATCCCCGGGGAAGGGGTCTTCTACGGTGAAATCGTCGCGATCGATTCCCGTCGCATCCAAGTTTCGGGAATCGAGCGGGATGGGACGGAAGATGGCGGCGGAGGGTTCCGAGGCCGGCGTGGAGCGGGAGGGGGCGAGGAAGAATCGGTCCGGATTTCCTGTGGTGAGGCATTGGCCGTGATCTCCGGAAGTCGGGAACGACGCACGGGCGATTTCCTGGCGGGACCGGAACTGCCGGGTGGGTTGAATCACCCGCTGCTTGCCGGGGTGGGGAAAGGTTCCTCTGCCCGGAGGGCACGCCTGGTCCTGAAGAATCGGGAAGTGATCGAGATCGCCATCCTCGTCGAAGACCGGGATCTCGAAGGAGTGATCGCGGTCCGCCCGAAACGTCCTCCCTCGCGATGAATCTCTTTTCCCTGTCCATTCCCTTTTTCATCATCGTCGCGACGGGGATGATGGAGGCAAGCGC
Organism: Verrucomicrobiia bacterium; assembly: GCA_030432615.1. Taxonomy (GTDB): domain Bacteria; phylum Verrucomicrobiota; class Verrucomicrobiia; order Verrucomicrobiales; family DEV007; genus JAEUHH01. Next base: position 3,558 of record JAUIGT010000269.1, on the reverse strand, counting down.
CTCGGGTTCCGAGTCCGCGGGCATCGCCTTCTTCGAGTCGAACATCAGGCCGGTCCTGGTGAAGCATTGCTACGAATGCCATTCCGGAGAGACGGGGAAAAGCAAGGGCGGGCTGCGGGTCGATTCCAGGCAAGCGCTTCTCCGTGGTGGAGACTCGGGACCGTTGCTGGTTCCGGGTGATCCCGAAGACAGCCTGCTGCTGATCGCGATCCGGCACGAGGACGAGGACTATGCAATGCCGCCGAAGCAGGCTCTGCCAGAGGAGGCGATCGCGGATTTCGAGCGCTGGATCCTGATAGGGGCTCCCGGGCCGGCGGAGAACGCGGTGCCTGATGCATCGCCGGACACGCCGATCGACGTGGAACAGGGACGCGAGTTCTGGGCCTATCGACCGGTGATCCGGAGAGAGGCGCCCGAAAGCCGGGACGCAGCCTGGAATGCCCATGTCATCGACCGCTGGATTCACCGAGAGCATGAAGAGCATGGATTGGAACCCGCACCCGAGGCTTCTCCGGAGATCCTGATTCGTCGTCTGTTTTTCGTGCTCACCGGGCTTCCCCCTTCGCCGGAAACGATCCGTGCCTGGATTCCCCGCCTGGAAACGAAACCAGCGGAGGGACTGGGCGAACTCGTGGACTTTCTCCTCGGCTCGGATCGCTTCGGCGAACATTGGGGGCGGCACTGGCTCGACGTGGCACGCTTCGCGGAATCGACCGGGGGAGATTCCAACAACCTCTATCAACACGCCTGGCGCTACCGGAACTACGTCATCGATTGCTTCAATGCCGACAAACCCTTTGATCGATTCCTGCGTGAACAGATTGCGGGAGACCTGTTGCCGATCGAAAGCGACGCGGAGTGGGCCGAGAACCTGGTGGCGACCGGCTTTCTCGCCCTGGGGGTGAAACTGGTGGGCGAGGAGGACGGGCGGATGTTCGCCGCCGAAGTGGTCGATGAACAGATCGACACGGTGACCCGGGCCTTCCTCGCCAGCACGGTGGCCTGTGCGCGATGTCACGACCACAAGACCGACCCGGTGCCGCAGAGCGACTATTACGCGCTGGCGGCGATTTTCCGGAACACCTCCACCCATTTCGGATTGATCAGGGCTCAGGCCCGACAGTTCACGCCCCTGCTCGATGTCAGCGACCTGGGACTGGAGCCGGGAAATCGAACGGCGGACGAAGCAACTCTCGCGGCTCTGACCGAGGAGCGTGAATCGGCCTGGCGGGAGATGGAGGAGGTGATGGCGAAGATTCGGTCGGGAGAACACGTCAATCGGAGCACCTTGCGCCGCTCTCGTACCGCCCGCGACAAGACCGAGGCCGCTCTCCAGGCTTTCGATGCGGAAGGGAAGGCGCGGGTCTTCGTCATGGGAGTCCAGGATCGGGATCTTCCCCTGGAAACCAGGCTCCTCCATCGGGGCGAACTCGATCGGCCAGGTGCGGTGGTGGAGCCGGGCTTCGTCCAGGTGATGTCGCCGCCGGGACATGACCGAATCGGGAAATTCGCGACCCTCAGCGGCCGGCGCGAGTTGGCCGACTGGATGGCCGATCCCAGGCATCCTCTCACCGCGCGGGTGTTGGCCAACCGAATCTGGACCTGGTTGATGGGGCGGGGACTGGTGACGACGCCGGATGACTTCGGGGCCACCGGAGAGTCACCCAGTCATCCTGAACTGCTGGATCATCTCGCCATCCGGGTGGTCGAGAACGGCTGGTCGGTGAAGCGGACGATTCGGGAGATCGTGCTCACGCGGACATGGCGGCAGGACTCCGGTTTCGACGAAACGAACTTCGCCCGTGATCCCGACAACCGCTATCTCTGGCGCGCCAATCCTCGCAGACTGGAGGCGGAAGCGATTCGTGACGCCATGTTGACGGTGTCCGGGAATCTCGTCGCGGTGCGTCCGCGGGGCTCCCTTCTTGAAGTCGCGGGCGAGGGCGCGGTGGGAAAATCCGTCTTCGCTCCCGAGATCCGCGCCATCGAGACCGATCATCGGGCGATCTTCCTGCCGCGGGTTCGGGATGTGATGCCGGAGTTGTTGGAGTTGTTCGATTCACCTGACGGAAGCACCGTGACCGGACAGCGGGAAGTGACGACGATGCCCCTGCAGGCACTCTACCTCATGAACTCGGATTTCGTCAGGGAGCAGGCGGAGAGCTTCGCCGACCGGGTGATGGGGCAACCGCCGTCGGAACGCCTCGATTTCGCCCACCTCGCCGCTTTCGGCCGTCCGGCGACGGAGGCGGAGCGAGCGAGTGCCCGCGAATTCGGCCGGGCCTTTCGCGAAGGGACTCCGGAAGCAAGTGGGGAGCCCGGGCCGGAGTTCGAACGCGAACGGTGGATCGCCTATTGCCACGCCCTTCTCTGCACCGCCGAGTTTCGCCGCCTGGAGTGATCGACTTTCTCCCAGCCTCGTCCCTTCGCCTCGATTTCGCCATGAAACCCCACCATCATTTTCGCAACTCATCCCTTTCGCCATCCTCGCGACGGGAGTTTCTCCGTTCTGCTTCGGCCGGGTTCGGGATGCTTGCCTTCGCCGGATTGCAGGAAATGTCCCGGGCCGAATCCGCCCCGGGAGCCTCGCTCCTGTCGGCGCGCGAACCTCATTTTCCGGCTCGGGCGAAGCGGGTGATCTTTCTCTGCATGCGGGGTGGTCCCTCCCACCTGGACTCGTTCGATTTCAAGCCGGAGCTGCTCGCGAATGCGGGGAAGGATTCCCGTTATGCGGGATCTGTCCTTTGTCCGTCTCTCTGGGAATTCCGACAGCGGGGAAACAGCGGACTCTGGATCTCCGACCTGTTCCCCGAGATCGCGAGACACGCCGATGATCTCTGCCTGCTGCGTGGCATGCACTGCGACCAGCCGAGCCATGCCCAGGCCTTCGTGCAGATGCACACCGGCAGTTTCCAGTTCGTGCGTCCCTCGATGGGGGCGTGGACACTCTACGGCCTCGGTTCGGAGAACGAGAACCTGCCGGGCTATCTCTCCCTCAATCCTCCCAGCGCCCTCGGCGGAGCCCGAAACTACGGCAACGCCTTTCTCCCCGCCGCCTTCCAGGGAACCCGCTTCGCCATCGAGGACAGCAGCCAGCGGAACCGGGCGATCGACCGCCGCCGGCGTGGAGAGGTGAATCCCGACGGGATCAATCACGTGCGCAACGAACACCTCAGCCGTTCCCAACAGCGGGCGCAACTCGACCTGGTGCAGCGTTTCCACCACGCCCAGATGGAGAGAGAGAACGGGCGCGCCCCCCTGGTGGAGGGGGCCATCGAGAGCCTGGAACTGGCGTTCCGGATGCAGGACAGCGTTCCGGCCTTGATGAATCTCGAGGGAGAGTCGGAGGAAACGCTGGACCTCTACGGGATCGGCAGCGATCCCACCGATGGATTCGGACGCCAGTGTCTGCTGGCGCGGAAGTTCGCCGAGGCGGGTGTTCGTTTCATCGAACTGGGCCATGGCAGCTGGGATCAGCACAACCGGTTGGAGGAATCGCTGGGAGCCAATGCCGCCGAGACCGATCGTCCCATCGCCGGGCTCTTGGCGGACCTGAAA
>JAUIGT010000268.1 GCA_030432615.1 Verrucomicrobiia bacterium | reverse complement strand
TCACCAACCGTTCGCAGGCCGTTTCCGAGATGATCAATGCCAGCCTCATCGAGCACTACAAGCAGCGCGGCAGCGAGATGATGGCGGGAACGATCACGCTGTTCTACGACGAGTCGAAGGCCGGCCTGCTCGCCCAGCTCGCCGCCATCGAGCGGGAACACATCAACGAGGTGATCAGTTCCCAGCACATCCTTCTCGAGGAAAACCACACCATGGAGGTCATCCTCGTCCAGGGGCCCGCCCGACGGCTCAAGCTCATCGCCGACAAGCTCATCACCTGCAAGGGGGTGAAGTCGGGGCGGTTGGTGATGATGTCGATGCTGATGCCTCCGATCCACCCGTTCCCGGACGAGAAGCGCCGCTGAACCCAACTCGATTCTTTCCGTTTTTCCCATGACCGAGACCGAAGAAACTCCACCGATTTACGAAACGACGATTCGCGGCGGCGGCATGTGGTCGCAGGTGATCGGGCGCGGCAAGACCCTGCGCCTCACCGATCTCGAAGGCGGCGCCAACGTCTCCATGCTCCTCTACAACGCCGACCAGCCGGTGGAGCGCTACAACATGCCGGACACGCTCAAGGGGCAGCACGTATTCTTCCTCACCGCGCCGCTCTGCGTGCACTCCGACATGGGACGGATCTTGTGCTCGGTCGTCCGCGACACCCGCGGCTGGCACGACACCGTGTGTGGAACCACCGACGCCAAGCAGGTCCGGGAAAAATACGGTGAGGGGCATTCCTATCAGGACTGCCGAAACGACTTCGTCCGCGACGGGCGCGAATGTTTCCTCATCGAACTCGCCAAGTGGGGGCTGGGTCCCAGGGATCTCGTCCCGAACCTGAACTGGTTCAGCCGGGTGGCGCCCGACGAAGAGGGGAATCTCACCTTCGACACCGAGTCGGCGAAGCCCGGCGACGCGGTCGATCTGCGTTTCGAGATGAACACCCTCGTGGTGCTCCACACCTGCCCGCATCCGCTCGATCCCGCCACCGCCTGGGCGCCGAAGCCGGCGAAGCTCGAGGTGTTTCCCGCGGGCGGTCCCGTGGCTTCCGACGATCCCTGCCGCCTCTCGCGACCGGAAAACGAACGCGCCTTCCTCAACACGGAAAACTACTACCGCCTCCGCGATTGAGTTCTCTCGTGCCGAAATTTCCACCCATTCCCAAGATGCTCACCGAAAGCGAACTCGATCCCGCCGAAGCGATCTACGACCAGGTCATTCCCGCGGGCGATCATTGGATGCACGAAATCCGCACCGGACAGACCTTCCGCATTCTCGACCTGGAGGGAAACCAGGCCGCGGACACGCTCTTCTACGACGCCCACGACGTGGAGAACCGCTACAGCGCCTGCGACACCATCCGGGCGCAGCGGAATCTCTACCTGACCACCGGAACGCAGCTGATATCGACCGGCGGTGACGTGCTGCTCACCATCGTGGCCGACACCTGCGGACGCCACGACACCCTCGGCGGCGCCTGTTCCCGCGAAAGCAACACCATGCGTTACGCCCTGGAGAAGGAGCACATGCACGCCTGCCGCGACAGCTTCATCAACGGCGTCACCGGTTGGGGGCACGGGATGGGCAAGCGGGACATCACCTGCAACATCAACTTCTTCATGAACGTGCCGGTCACGCCCGAGGGCGGGCTCACTTTCGAGGACGGCATATCCGCGCCGGGCCGCTACGTGGAGATGCGGGCCGAGCGGGATGTGATCGCGCTCATCAGCAACTGCCCGCAGCTCAACAATCCCTGCAACGCCTACAACCCGACTCCGGTCCGGGTGCTGATCTGGGACTGAAATCGCTCGCCCGTCCGTTTTTCTCAACGTTTCCAAGTCGCTGATCCATGTTCGCGAAAGTGCTCGTCGCCAACCGCGGGGAAATCGCCTGCCGGATTCTCCGCACCCTTCGCCGGATGGGCGTCGCCTCGGTGGCCGTCTATTCCGAGGCCGACCGGGAATCGCCTCACGTCGCACTCGCCGACGAGGCTTTCTGTCTCGGCCCGGCGCCGGTGAAGGAGAGCTACCTGAACCAGGATCGGCTCCTCGAAGTCATCGCCGAGACAGGAGCGGAGGCGGTTCATCCGGGCTATGGACTGCTGAGCGAGAACACTGATTTCGCGGAACGTTGCGAAGCCGCCGGCGCGGCCTTCGTCGGACCGACGCCGGAACAGATCCGGGCCTTCGGGCTCAAGCACGAGGCCAGGGAACTGGCGGAGAAAAGCGGCGTCCCGCTGCTCACCGGGAGCGGACTGCTCGACTCGCTCACCGAGGCCGAGGCCCACGCGGAACGCATCGGCTTCCCGGTGATGCTGAAGAGCTCGGCCGGCGGCGGTGGGATAGGGATCCAGGTTTGTCGGGACGCGGGGGAACTGGCGGGCGCCTTCGATTCGGTGCGACGTCTCAGCGCGGCGAACTTCGGCGAGGGCGGTGTCTTTCTCGAAAAATTCATCGCCCGGGCCCGCCATATCGAGGTGCAGATCTTCGGCGACGGAAAAGGCGGCGTGGTCTCGCTCGGGGAACGCGATTGCTCGGCCCAGCGCCGCAACCAGAAGGTGGTCGAGGAAACCCCGGCGCCCGCGATTTCCGAGGAGGTGCGCCAGGCGCTGCACGCCGCAGCGGTTTCGCTGGCGAAGCAGGTGAACTACCGATCGGCGGGCACGGTGGAGTTTCTCTATGATGTCGATGCCGCCGAGTTCTACTTTCTCGAAGTGAACACCCGGCTTCAGGTCGAGCACGGGGTCACCGAGATGGTCTTCGATGTCGATCTGGTGGAGTGGATGATCCGGTGCGCGTCGGACGATTTTTCCCTGCCCGACCCGGCGTCGATCGAGCCCACCGGCCATGCCATCGAGGTGCGGCTTTACGCCGAGGATGGCAACAAGGATTTCCAGCCCTCGCCGGGCCTGCTGACGCATGTGAGTTTCCCGGAGGAGGGACGCATCGATCACTGGATCGCCGCCGGCACCGAGGTCACCGGGAACTACGATCCCTTGCTCGCCAAGCTGATGGCCGCCGGAAGCGGTCGCGAAGAGGCGATAAGGAACCTGCTGGCCATGCTCGACGAGACGGAGGTCGCCGGGATCGAGTCCAACCTCGAATACCTTCGCCAGGTCGTCGATTCGCCCGTGTTCCGCGCCGCGGAAATGACGACCCGTTGGCTCGGTGATTTCGACTATCGGCCGCACAGCATCGACGTTGTCGCACCCGGCGCCCAGACCACCGTCCAGGATTTTCCCGGCCGGCTGGGCTACTGGGATGTCGGCGTGCCGCCCTCGGGTCCGATGGACGCCCTGGCCTTTCGACTGGCGAACCGGTTGGTGGGGAATCCCGAGGAAGCGGCCGGGCTGGAGATGACCCTGGCCGGTCCGACGCTGCGATTCAATCACGACACCGCCATCGCCCTCACCGGGGCGGCGATGGAGGCGACCCTCGACCGTGAACCGATCGCCTGCTGGCAGTCGATCGCCGTGAAGCGCGGCCAGACGCTCGCCATCGGCCGGGCCACCGGAGAGGGCATGCGCGGTTACCTCGCCATCGCCGGCGGATTGCGGGTGCCGGAATATCTCGGGAGTCGTTCGACCTTCATCCTCGGGCAGTTCGGCGGTCATGGCGGGCGCGCCCTCCGCCCCGGTGATGTGCTCCATTTCGAAGAACCCGAGCAGCTTCCCCAACCGACGGCCCTGCCTGCGCCGCCGAGCTACGGTCACCACTGGTCGATCCGGGTGCTCTACGGCCCCCATGGGGCGCCGGATTTTTTCACGGCCGATGACATCGAGACCTTTTTCTCCACCGATTGGGAGATCCACTACAACTCCGACCGCACCGGCATTCGCCTCATCGGACCCAAGCCGGAGTGGGCACGACCCGACGGCGGCGAGGCGGGACTGCACCCGTCGAACATCCACGACAACGCCTACGGCATCGGCACGGTCGATTTCACCGGAGACATGCCGGTCATCCTCGGCCCCGATGGCCCCAGCCTCGGCGGCTTCGTCTGTCCCGCCACCATCGTCCATGCCGACCTCTGGAAGATGGGTCAGCTCCGCGCCGGGGACTCGGTTCGTTTCGTGCCGGTGTCGTTGGAGGAGGCGATCCGACTCGATGAAGAGCGCGAAACCCAACTTGGGAAATGGGAAACAGCGGACTTTTCCTCTCCGGAGGAATCCGCGGCCGCCCCGATTCCCGCATCCGCCGTCATCCACGAGCACGGGGAAGGGGAGTATCGGGTCGTCTATCGCCAGTCGGGCGATCGCTACCTGCTGGTGGAATGCGGGCCGCTCAAGCTCGACCTGGACCTGCGCCTGCGCGTCCACGTCATCTACGAGGCCCTGAAAAACGAGGCCCTGCCCGGCATCATCGACCTCACCCCGGGAATTCGTTCCCTCCAGGTTCACTATGACAGTCGGTCTCTCTCCCAGGCCGAGTTGATCGGCCACCTCGAGCGAATCGAGCAGGCCTTGCCGCCGATGGAGGAACTCGAGGTTCCCTCGCGGATTGTCCACCTGCCGCTGTCCTGGGACGATCCCTCGACCCGAAAGGCGATCGAGAAATACACCCAGTCCGTCCGTCCCGACGCTCCCTGGTGTCCGAGCAACATCGAGTTCATCCGCCGCATCAACGGGCTCGATTCGATCGAGGCGGTGAAGGATGTCGTTTTCGGCGCCAGCTACCTCGTCCTCGGGCTCGGTGACGTCTACCTCGGCGCGCCCGTGGCCACGCCCATCGACCCCCGCCATCGGCTCGTCACCACCAAGTACAATCCGGCCCGCACCTGGACCCCGGAGAACGCCGTCGGCATCGGCGGCGCCTATCTCTGCATCTACGGGATGGAAGGGCCGGGCGGCTACCAGTTCGTCGGCCGCACCATCCAGATGTGGAATCGCTACCGGCAGACCGAGTCCTTTCGCGAGGGCAAACCCTGGCTGCTGCGCTTCTTCGACCAGATCCGATGGTATCCCGTCAGCGCCGAAGAACTCCAGGAACTGCGCCGCGACTTTCTCCAGGGACGCTTCAATCCGAAGATCGAGCACGGCACCTTCTCGATGGGGAAATACGCCCGGTTTCTCGAGGAGAACGCCGAGTCGATTGCCGCTTTCAAGCGGACCCAGCAGGGCGCCTTCGAAGAGGAGCGCGAACGCTGGGCCGCCGCCGGCGTCTCCGTCACCGGTTCGCCGGATCTGGATGATATCGCGACCGACGACGAATCCGACGGCGTTCCCGAGGGAATGGAGGCGGTGGAGAGTTTTCTCGCCGCCAATGTCTGGAAACTCTTCAAGGGAGAAGGCGACACCGTCGAGGCCGGCGAAAAGGTGGCCATCCTCGAGGCCATGAAAACCGAGTTCACCATCTGCGCCCATCGAGCCGGCACGGTGCGCAAGGTGACCGTCACTGAGAGCGCTGCCGTCTCTCCCGGCCAGGCCCTGCTCTATCTCGAACCCATTTGAGTTTTTCCTCATGTCGCTGAAAGACCAACTTGCGATCCCGGCCCTGCGCCGTGCCTACCTCGCCGGCGAGTGGACCCCGCGCACTCTCATGAATCAGGTGTTGGAGGCCTGCGATGCCGGCGATCCGAAGATCTGGATCGAACGCCTGGCTCCCGATGCGGTGATGGCTTATGTCGATGGTCTGGAAGGTCGGGATCCCGAGTCGCTCCCGCTCTTCGGTGTGCCTTTCGCGATCAAGGACAACATCGACCTGGCCGGCGTGCCCACCACCGCCGGTTGTCCGGAATATGCCTACATTCCCGATTGCTCCGCGTTCGCCGTTCAGCGGTTGATCGAAGCCGGGGCCATTCCGATCGGAAAGACGAACCTCGACCAGTTCGCCACCGGACTGGTCGGATTGCGATCCCCCTATGGTCACCCGGCCAATCCCTTCAACGCCGACTACATTCCCGGCGGTTCCAGTTCCGGTTCCGCGGTGGCGGTAAGTGCCGGCCTGGTGAGCTTTTCGCTCGGCACCGACACCGCCGGATCCGGACGGGTGCCGGCATCGCTGAACGATCTCGTCGGCCTGAAACCGAGCCGGGGCCTGATCAGTTGCTCGGGTGTGGTGCCGGCCTGTCGTTCGCTGGACTGTGTCTCCATCTTCGCCGGCAGTGCGGGGGAAAGCGCCGCCGTGCTGGAGGTGATGGCCGCTTTCGACCCGGCCGATCCCTACAGTCGGCGTCCGGTCGCCTCCTCCGCTGCGGGGCCGAGGGTCGAGACCAGCCGGATCGGGGTGCCGCAAGCCGACCAACTCGAGTTTTTCGGCGATGCCGACTGCGAAGCCTTGTTCGCCGAAGCCGTGGAGCGATGCCGTTCGCTCGGGTGGGACGTTTTCGAGATCGATTTCGGTCCCTTCCTCGAAGCCGCGCTCCTGCTCTACGAAGGCCCCTGGGTGGCCGAGCGCGCCGCCGCGGTGGAGTCCTTTCTCGCGGAGAAACCCGAGGCCATGCACCCCGTCACCCGGTCCATCATCGAGGGCGGTCGGGATCTCACCGCGGTGGCCGCCTTCCGCGCCGAGTATCGACTTCGGGAACTGCGGCGGCGAGCCGACGCCGCCTGGAACCGGGTCGATGCGATCCTCACGCCGACCCTGGGCAAGCCCTACACCGTGGCCGAGGTCGAGGCCGATCCCATTCGGCTGAATTCGAACCTCGGCTACTACACCAACTTCATGAACCTGCTCGACTGCGGCGCGGTGGCGGTGCCGGCGGGACGATTGAAGCAACAGGGTATGCCGTGGGGCGTGACCCTCTTTGGTCCGGCGTTCCGGGACGGTTTTCTCCTCTCGCTCGCCGATCGATTCCTCGACGGGGGGGGAACGCTGTCTCCTCCCAGGCTGACTGCGGCCGGAGAACGCATCGAAGTGGCTGTCTGCGGGGCGCACCTCGATGGGTTGCCGTTGAATCACCAGCTCACCACCCGGGACGGTTGGCTGGTAGAGAAAACGGCAACGGCGCCCGAGTATCGGATGTTCGTCCTGCCCGCCGGCGAAACCGTGCCCGAGCGGCCGGGCCTGGTGCGCGACGTCGAGGGCGGGGGAGCGATCGAGATCGAGATCTGGTCGCTGCCCGCCGCCGCTTTCGGTTCCTTCGTGGAAGGGATCGCGTCGCCGCTCGGAATCGGGAGGTTGCGACTGGCCGACGACCGCGAAGTGAGCGGCTTTCTTTGCGAGAGCTGGGCCGTGCGGGAAGCCGAGGAGATCACCTCCCTGGGTGGATGGCGGGCGTGGCGGGAAACGAGGTGAGGAAAATTTTGTCCCGAACCCCGCATTCCCGCTTGGAAAGTCGCGGGCCGTGTGCATATTTCCGGCTCGCCCGACCCACCGGGCACACGCATTGGTTCACGGGGTGTAGCGCAGCTTGGTAGCGCGCTTCGTTCGGGACGAAGAGGTCGCTGGTTCGAATCCAGTCACCCCGACCAATGTTGCCCGGATTCAACCCAAGTGTTCAACGGGTGACTGGGTTCGAACCAGCGAAGCTGGTCGATTGGCACGGCCGCGCAAAGCGCGGGAGCGAACCGCGCGGAGCGAAGCGGAGCCGTTCTCCAAAGGCGCAGCCAATCCAGTCACCCCGACCAATGTTGCCCGGATTCAACCCAAGTGTTCAACGGGTGACTGGGTTCGAACCAGCGGAGCTGGGGCCTTCCTCTCCGTCGAAAGGCCGGTTGCGCAACACGAGCACGATGTCCGCGTAGCTGTCGTCCAGCCGTCGGGTGATCTCCGGATCGTGGTGGAAATCGTGGCAGGCGATGAGTTGGAAGGCGGGAATCTTTCTCAGCAGTGACCGCAACTGGTGGGCGGAATAAGTACGGAACTTCCACCGGGTTTCCTGCTCTTGCTGGCTTCCGTCGGGAAAGGTGACCTTCAGTCGTGTCCGGAGGGGCTCGAGACGGCGCTTCCGATCCGCGGGCCAGGTGCGGGTATTGCAGGTGACCTCGACGCCGTCCCGCTCGGCGACCCAGCGTTCGTGGGTGGTGGCCGGACGCCGATAGTCGGTCAGGTGCAGGCCGACCACGAAGAGTCCTCCGGGTTTCAGGGAATCCCGAACGCGCTCCAGGAAGGCGAGCGCGGCGGCCTCCGTCGGAAGGTATTTCACCGTGCTCACCAGGCAGTGGACGAGATCGAAACGCCGCCCCCGAGGCACTCGGAAGGACTCCATGGAATCCGTCCACAACCGGGCGTCGAGCCCATCAGCTGCGAGTCGGTCGCGGGCGTAGTCGAGCATGGCCTCACTGCGATCGAACCCCGCCACCTTCCAGCCGCGCCGGGCGAGTTCACGGACAAGGCGACCGCTGCCGCAGGCGGGTTCGAGGACGGAGCCGGGTCTGCCGTTTTTTCCGAGACCGTGGCGCTGATGCATCACTTCGAGGAAGGTCGCCTCCGTGGCGGTGTCCTCGTCGAAAACGATG
>JAUIGT010000267.1 GCA_030432615.1 Verrucomicrobiia bacterium | reverse complement strand
ACTCGGCGTGCCCTTCACCCTGCTGAAGGAGGTGGAGCGCATCAATGCCGATCAACTGGAGCGATTCCTCAAACGGCTCCGCGAAAAACTCTGGGTGCTGGAGGAGAAGAAGATCGCCGTCTGGGGACTCGCCTTCAAACAGAACACCGACGACATCCGCTGCTCGGTAGCGCTCGACCTAGTGGAAAAGCTGGTTGCCGAGGGCGCCGAGGTCCGCGCCTACGATCCCAAGGCCATGGACCGCGTCCGCTCCCTGCCGCTCGGTGAAAAAATCACTCTCGTCGAAGATCCGCTCGACGCCTGCGACGGGGCCGAGGCCCTCGTCATCGCCACCGAGTGGCCACAGTTCGCGCGGGCCGATTTCGCGAAGGTGAAGGAAAGAATGCTCTCTCCCCTCGTCTTCGACGGCCGCAACCTGCTCGACCCGAAGACCATGAATTCCCTCGGCTTCGAATACCAAGGCATCGGCCGCGGCGCGCCCGTCAAGGAGGGTTGATTCGCCGACCCTACTCTCTTTGATCGAGGCTTTTCCGATTTCCGATTCCACGGTATCTTCCCGCCATGGCGATCGTTTCCTACCGGCCCCACTACTCCGTCGAGGACTATCTCGGCTGGGAAGGCGATTGGGAACTCTGGGACGGCATACCGGTGGCGATGTCGCCGGCGCCGAATTTTTTTCACCAGTCCGTCGCCGGCGCTCTCTACTTCCAGCTTTCCACGCAGCTTCGTGAGAACGCATCCTGCCCCGGCAGATGCCAGGCGATCTACGAGTGCGACTGGCACGTAGACTCCTCCACCGTGGTTCGACCGGATATCTTCATCACCTGCGAACCGCCCGAAGGCTCCTGGCTGACGAAACGACCGGAATTCATCGCGGAGATTCTCTCGCCCTCGACGCGGGAGAAGGATCTCGTCGCCAAGCGGGAACTCTACGCGGTGAACGGGGTGCCCCACTACCTGGTGCTCGATCCGGAAAACCGTTCCGCCCTCCTGCTCGCCCTCGACGAGGATGGCACCTATCGCGAGCTGGCTCCCGATTCCCCCTTCGAGATTCACCCCGGCTGCCAGCTTCGGATCGAGGTGGCCCCGCTCTTCGGTTGATCGTTCCCCCGCTGCCGCAAGCGATTGCGCCGCCCCGATCCCGTGCCACAGTGCGGGCTCATCCATGGCCAACCTGAATCCGCGACAGATCGCGCTCGAAGCGCTGAAAACCTGGGAAAACGGCTCCAAGCACGCCGACGACATCCTCGGGGCGTTGAGCCAGCGCCATCGTCTCCAGGGCGCGGATCACGGACTGGTGCAGACGCTGTTCTACGGAGTGCTCCGCCACCTGACGCGCCTCGATGCCATCATCGACGAGTTGAAACGCGGCCGGATGAATCACGAGAACCGCTGCGTGCTTCGCATCGGCCTTTTCCAACTCTTCCACACCGACATCCCGCCGCACGCGGCCGTCAACGAGACCGTCGCCCTGGCGCGTGGGATGCGCGGCGTCATCAACGGCATTCTTCGCAACGCCCAGCGCCAGCGGGAAAAACTGGAGGCGCTCGCCGATTCCTGGCCGTTGCCGGTTTCACACTCCCATCCCGAGTTTCTCATCGACCGCTGGACCGCCGCCTTCGGAGCCGACGCCACCCGCAAACTCTGCGCGTGGAACAACGAGCCGCCGCCTGTCTACGTGCGGAGCAACCGGCTCGCCCCCGACGGCGCCGACGCGGACCAGATCATCGGCGAAGCCACTCATCTCGCCGCCAAGGTGAAGGGGAAGAGCGGATTCTACCGTCTCACCGCCGGCGCTCCGCCGAAGGAATGGCTGGATGCCGGACTCATCTACGTGCAGGATCCCAGCACCTCGATCGCCTGCGACCTGATGGCCCCGCATCGGCAGGAATACCTCCTTGATGCCTGCGCCGCGCCCGGTGGCAAAGCGGCCCTGCTCTACGATCGGATGAAGGGCACGGGAAAGGTGCTCGCCACCGACATCTCTGCGGCACGGCTGGAAACGGTGCGCCAGAACCTGAACCGGCTCGGCTTGCGCGACCGCGGCATCGGGACCGAGGAGGTGGACTGGCAGCGTCCGCCGAAGGGAAAGATCGCCCAGATGCCGAAATTCGACGGGATCCTGGTGGACGTCCCCTGCTCCAACACCGGCGTCATCCGCCGCCGGGTCGATGTGCGCTGGCGACTGCGCCCGGACGAGTTTCTCGAGATGCAGCGGCTCCAACTGGCCATCGCCGAATCCTGCCTGACCCGACTGAAACCCGGAGGTCGACTCGTCTACAGCACCTGCTCCCTGGAACCGGAGGAGAATCGCGGCGTGGTCGATCTGCTGCTGGAGCGGCATCCCGACAAGCTCGTGCTGGAGGAAACCGCGGAGTCCCTGCCGTGGCGCGACGGTTTCGACGGCGCCTTCGCCGCCCGGCTGCGCTTGAAGAAGTAGCATTCTCCCATTCAGAAAACCGAACCCTGAACCCTCCGAGTGAAAATCGGTCTCTGCCAGCTCAACCCCACCATCGGGGATTTCTCCGGGAACGCCGAAAAGATCCTCGACGCCTATCGTCAATGCGTGGCCGACGGTGCCGAACTGGTGGTCACGCCCGAACTGGCGACCTGCGGCTACCCGCCCCGCGATCTCATCTACCGCTCGCGTTTCGTGCCCCGCACCCGGGAGATTCTCGAGGAACTGGCCGCCGCCACCGGTGACGTGCCGCTGTTGGTCGGGCACGTGGCCTTTTCCGAAGCGGAAACCGGACCGCGCCATATCAATGCGGCCTCGCTTCTCCGGCAGGGACGCGTCGAGCGACAGTTCCAGAAATGCCTGCTGCCGACCTACGACGTCTTCGATGAAGCGCGCTATTTCCAGCCCGGCGAAGAAGTCGGCAGTTTCGAATTGGGCGGCCGAAAGGTCGGGGTAACCATCTGCGAGGACATCTGGACCGAGGACTATCTGCCCGCCAAGCTCTATGTCAGGAATCCTCCCAGGACGCTCGCCGAGGAGGGGGCCGAGATCATCGTCAACCTGAGCGCCTCCCCCTACCACGCGGGCAAGCCCGCCGAGCGGCTCGCCATGTTGCGGGACGTGGCTAAATCGACGCGATGCCCGGTCGTCTATTGCAACGCGGTCGGCGGCAACGACCAGCTCATCTTCGACGGCCATTCGCTCGTCCTCGACGCCGCCGGCGAAGCGGTGACCCGGCTCGCCGGTTTTGACGAGGAAATCCGGACCGTCGATCTCGACGCGGGCGCCAATCCGGAATCGCCCTGGGCCGACTGCGAGGCGGGAGAAATCTTCGAGGCGCTCTCTCTCGGTGTACGGGACTATCTCGGGAAATGCGGATTCAAATCCGCCGTCATCGGCCTGAGCGGCGGCATCGACTCCGCTCTCACCGCGGCGGTGGCCGCCCATGCCCTGGGGCCGGAGAACGTCACCGGCGTTACCATGCCGACGGAGTTTTCCAGCGAGGGCAGCGTGGGCGACTCCATGGCCCTGGCGAGAAACCTGGGCATCGTCTGCCACCAGGTGCCGATACAGACCGTTTTCGAAGCGGTCAAAGCGGAGATGCGCCCGATTTTCGGCGAACGCCCCGAGGACGTCACCGAGGAGAACATGCAGTCGCGCATCCGTGGACTCATCCTCATGTCGATCTCCAACAAGCTCGGCCACCTCCTGCTCACCACCGGCAACAAGAGCGAGCTGGCGGTCGGCTACTGCACCATCTACGGCGACATGTGCGGCGGACTCGCGGTGATCTCGGACCTGCCCAAGACCCGTGTCTACGAGGTCTCGCGCTGGGTCAACCGGGAGCGGGAAATCATTCCCTGGAACACCATCGACAAGCCACCCAGCGCCGAACTGCGCCCCGACCAGAAGGACGAGGATTCCCTGCCGCCCTACGACATTCTCGACGCCATCCTGGAGCGCTACGTCGAGCGCCACTGGAGCACGGACGAGATCATCGCCGACGGCTACGACGCCGACATCGTCACCTGGATCGCCCGGGCCGTCGATATCAACGAATGGAAGTGGCAACAGGCCGCGCCCGGCATCCGGGTGACCACCAAGGCCTTCGGCATGGGACGCCGTTTCCCGATCGCGCAGCGCTACGCGGTCCGATAGTCCACAGAAACCAGTATCACACGGCGATCGCGGTCACGCTTTCGCTGCCACTCACGTCCTCTTTCGTCCCCTCTTCGGCTGACTCAGGCGCCTTTTCCTCTCCCTTCGCTTCCCCGGCTCCGCCGAGGGTGCGATTGTTCTCCTCGGCATCCAGCCAGGCGCGAGCGATGGCTTCGATGCTGTCGGGGCACTCGAACTCGATGTAGCGCTCCGACATCGCCTTGATCTTCTTTTTCTCCCCTTTCACCGCCTCGAACAGCGCGGCATCGCCCCAGGCCTTGGCCGGCTCCAGCATCTTGACGAACTCGGACACGATCCCGGACAACTCGGGCAGCCCGATGCGGTCCAGCTTTTCCACGTAGTAGCACATCCCGTCCCAGTCTCCCTCGAGGACCGGTTTCCCGAGCCCGCTCTTGCGAATGGTGGCGTCCATCTCGCCCATCAAACCGGGGTCGATCGCCCTGGGATCCGGAGGCGCGCATTCCAGGAGCACCTCGATCAACTCATCGACATCCTTGATCAGGACCCGCTTCGTCGTCGGGATGAAGGAGGAAAGATCGGCATCGCGCTCGATGAGCAGGCGAATGACTTCCACGTTCCGATTGAAGATGGCGTTGAAGAGCGGGGCGCCCCCCTTGTAATTGATGTCGGCTCCCTCTTCGAGCGCCTCGAGCGCGTCGGCTACGGAACCAACCGTGCAGGCCAGTTCGAGAGTGCAATTGGCGGCAGCGTCACTCATGGGAAAAAGGCAGGAATAGGAATGGGGAAAAGGAGGTTTTTTATAATTACCATAAATTTCCAGAATTGTCTAGGATGGCAAAACCTCTTTCCCTCCATGATTCTCCCGATCCGTTTATTTAACAAGTCCTAAATACCTTGCCACCCGGGAAACCGGGCCGGATCCCCGTCGTTTCGGTCACCCTGAGTACGATCGGGCCCGGATGTCCCATCAGCCCTCGAACACTTCGAAACGGGTTCCCTGACGGACGAACAGGACCGGGCTGAGCCGATAGGAAAACTGGGCCGCTCCTTCGCTGGCCATCTCCCGCAGTTTTTCGATAGCCTCGGGATGTCCGGTGCCGGTCACGATGAGGAGATCACGAGCCGGAATCGCGACCACGTAGTCGCCCTCCACCGGCATCTTTTCCTGGTTCCACAGGGAATCGAAGAGCAGGAGACTGGCCTCGTAGTCTCCCCCGGCCTTGACCATGTAGATCCCATCGCCTCCCATCACCTCGACGCCGTTCAGCAATTCCTTGAGATTCCGCTTGGCCCGAGTCAACAACTCCTCCCTCGGGAGGTCCATTTCCTCGAAGACGTCTTCGGTCAGGTAACGAATGTTCTTCTCGCTGTCCTCGGCGAAGAAGACCGACAACTCGGAGTTGTAGCGATCACAGAGGTAGGCGGGCATTTCCCCGGCATCGCCTCCCCGTTCTTCCAGGGAAGCCTGGATCTCCTCGATCCACCCCCGATCCTTGATGACGGGCACGATGCGATCCGGATCGATGGGTTTTTCCTCCTGGTTCAGCACCTCGAGGAAGGAAGTGATGTAGAGTTCCAGAATCTCGTCGCGGTTCCCGGGATCGCTCAGGTATTGCTGGTAGGCGTTGTCGAGATAAACCCCGTGCGCGGCCCCGCTCGCCACCTTGACTTTGAACTCGAGTTCCCCCATGACCTCGATCTCCACCCCCGGCTGTCGATTTCGAAAATAGGCCAGGTAGAGGTCGCGAAAAGCCTCGGGAGCGAGAGCCTCTTCGGCCTTTTCCCGGGAGAAGGAACGAAACCAGCGCCGTATCATCGGGGGTCTCGTATCATGAGCCGGCGCCCGATGCAACCCATCCCGATCGACGAGTCCGCCCCGATCAAAGCCGACCTTGCGGTTCCCGCCGATTCGGAGAGATTTCCGGCCATGTTCTTTTCCCCCTCCCCTTCCCGAATCGCACTCGTTTCCGGGCTGGCCGCCAGCCTCGCGCTGACGGGCTGCGGCGGCCCCGAGCCGTCCGGCGACAACGATTCAAAGAACCAGTCGGCACGCAAGGATTTCACCCATCCCCGCGAACTCGTGGTCGGCGAGGATGGCCTCGCCCGGCGCGGTGAGGAGAGCGAACCCTACACCGGTGCCGCCATCATGCGCGACGCCGACTGGAACCTGCGCTATTTCGCCTACTACCAGGACGGCAAGCTCCACGGTCCGGAGATGAAATTCTGGGAGGACGGCAAGGTGCGGCGAAATTTCGACTACGACCAGGGCGAGAAAACCCGGCACCGCGAGTGGTTCGAGAACGGCAATCCGAAGCGCGACGCCTGGTTCCAGGGTGGTCACGCCATCGGTCCTCACCAGACGTGGTACGAGGACGGCAGTCCTCGCTGGAAGGGCGCCTTCGTCGGTGAACTGCAATGGGACGGGCACATCGTCGATCGCGCTCCCGACGGCACCATCCTCTGGGACGCGGAGTTCGACCACGGCCGCTACCTCAGCGGCACCTATCCCGAGAGCGAGCAGGAGAATCTCATCAAGGCCGGCATGCTGAAACCGGAGGACGCCGTCTATCCCCGGAAGGAAGCGGCGGGAACCAACGAAAAGGAAACGCAGCCGAAAGAATAGGCGCGGGTCGCACCGCCTACGCGATCAACTCCTCGATCACCTTCCCGCCGAACTGGGACAGCTGCTTGAATCGCCCGGCGTGGAAGTAGGTCAGCTTGTTGTCGTCGAGCCCCAACAGCCGCAGCAGGGTAATGTGGAAATCGCGGATGTGGTGGACGCTTTCCACCGCCTTCTCCCCGATTTCGTCGGTGGCCCCGATGGTGTGTCCGGCCTTCACGCCGCCACCGGCCATCCACACGGTCATGGCGTTCGGGTTGTGATCGCGACCGTAGGCCTTGCCGCCGCCGCGCACGCCATTGTCGGGGGTGCGGCCGAACTCGCCCATCCACACGATGAGGGTCTCGTCGAGCATGCCGCGTTCCTTGAGATCGCGAATCAGCGCCGCAATGGGCTTGTCGACGCGGGGAATCAGGGAACCGTGCGCCTTCTCGATGTAATCGTGGGAATCCCACGTGCTGACGTAGAGCTGGACGAAACGCACGCCTTTCTCCACCAGCTTCCTCGCCAGCAGGCAACGGCGTCCCATGTCGTCGGTCGGTTCCTGCCCGATGCCGTACATCTCGCGGGTCTTGGCGGATTCGCCGTCGATGTTGACGATGTCCGGCACCTGCGTCTGCATCCGGAAGGCCAGCTCGTAATTCTTCATCCTGGCGACGAGATCCTCATGCCCGGGATGCGCCTCGGCGTGGCGTTGATTGAGCTTGGCGAGCAGGTCGAGATTCTTGCGCTGGTGTTCGCGGGTGACGCCCTTCGGCGGCTGGATGTCGAGAATGGGTGAGCCTTTCGGACGCAGCGGCGTGCCTTGGTAACTGGTCGGCAAGTAACCGTTGGCCCAGTTGGCCGCGCCACCCTGGGGATGCGCCAGTTCCGGCAGGACGATGAAGCCCGGGAGATCCTCGTTCTCGGTCCCCAGTCCATAGTTCACCCAGGAGCCGATCGCCGGATCGCCGCCGAACTGGTTCCCGGTATTCGCCTGGTAGTTGGCGGTGGGATGATTCACCGAGTCGACCTGGAGCCCGCGGTAGAAGCAGAGATCGTCGGCCACGCCCTGGAGATTCTCCCACAGCGTGCACATGTCGGCGCCACTTTCGCCCGCCTTCACGAAATCGAAAGGGCTCTGCACGTAGTAGCGCTTCCCACTCGACATCGCGCTCTGCTCCTCGCCCTCGCGGGTGAACTCCTTCATGTGGAGCTTCGAGAGCATCGGCTTCGGATCGAAGGTATCGATGTGCGAGGGACCGCCCTCCATGTAGAGGAAGATGCAGTGCTTCGCCTTGGCTTGGGGAAAGTGCAAGGCCTGCGCCCCGGGCCCGGGATAGGCCGAGGCATTTCGCGCCAACAGCGAGGAGAAGGCGACGCTGCCGAGGCTCGACGTGAGGCCGTAGAGGAAGTCGCGACGGGTATTCATCTTTGTTGGGGGTAGAGAAGGGTTTCAGTAGACGTAGGCAAACTCGTTCGCGTTGAAGAGCACCAGGCAGAGGTCCGCGAAGGAACGGGTGCGGGCATCGACCTCGCCGGGCTGGAGATCGTGAACGTAGTCCTCGTAGACGAAGAGCTTCTCGGTAAATTGAAAGAACTCGCCGGTGTTCTCCTCGTTGGCTTCCCGGACCACTTCGGTCGGATACTCGCGCGGGGGAAACTCGATCCCGGCTTGGATCTTCTCCATCTCCCGCCAGTGCGCGAGCGCGGCTTCCCGTTCCTCCGCG
>JAUIGT010000266.1 GCA_030432615.1 Verrucomicrobiia bacterium | reverse complement strand
GGGCCGGGGGAGGGGAAACCAACCATGGAATGCTCGGAAGACACGGAAATTTTTCGTGGAATCACGTGTCTGGATATTCCCGGAACAGCATGGATCAGCGCATCTACTCCCGGATCACCAGATCGCCGTAGAGCGTGTGTCCGGTCGTTTCGCGGATGTCGATGTCGAGCAGCTGCCCGGCGTGGCGCTCGGCGTTGCCCTCGAAGATCACGATTCGGTTGGTCCGGGTCCGTCCACTGAGACGCTCCTTGTTGTACCGGCTCGGACCCTCGCAGAGGACCTCCTGGCGGGTGCCGACCATGGCCGTGTTCTGCTTCACCGCGATCTCGTTGACCAGCGCCAGCAGGTCCTGGTTGCGTTCCTCCTTCACCCGCTCGGGCAGCTGGCCCTCCATCTCGGCGGCGGGGGTGTCCTTGCGCTGGGAGTAGCGGAAGACGAAGGCGTTCGAGAACTGGAGCCTCTCGACCACCTTCTTCGTCTCCAGGTAGTCCTCCTCGGTCTCGCCGGGGAAACCGACGATGATGTCGGTGCTGATGGCGATCCCGGGCCGTGCTGCCTTCATCTTTTCGCAGATCTCGACGAATTTCTCCGACTTGTAGGGCCGGTGCATGAGTCGGAGGATGCGGTCCGATCCGCTCTGCATGGGAAAATGCACGTGATCGACCAGCTTCGGCAGATACGTGAACGCCTCGATGACGTCGTCCTTGTAGCCGATGGGATGGGGCGAGGTGAAGCGGATGCGGTCGATGCCGTCGATCTCGTGCACCGCCTCCAGCAGCTGCACGAAAGGGCTCTTGCCATCGACCTTGGGAAATTCGTGGCGGCCATAGAGATTCACGATCTGGCCGAGCAGGGTGACCTCCTTCACTCCGTGATCGGCGAGCCGGCGGCATTCCTCGACGATCTCCGGGATGGGGCGCCCGCGCTCGCCGCCGCGGGTGTAGGGCACGATGCAGAAGGTGCACTTCATGTTGCACCCCTGCATGATGCTGACGAACTCGCTGACCGCGTAGTCCTTGTCGAGGTGATCGCGAATGGTGTTCTGCGACTCGGTCTCCTCCTCGGTGTCGACGATGGGAAAGCGGAGGTCGTCCATCTGCGCCTCCTCCTTCTTGCGGATGATCTCCTCCACGTGATCGACGACGCGATGATACTTCTGCGTCCCGGCGACGAGGTCGAGGTGGGGCACCTCCTTGAGCAGGTCGGCGCCGCGACTCTGGGCCATGCAGCCCATGAAACCGTAGACGAGGTGGGGCCGCTTCTGCCGGAACCGTCCCATTTGCCCCATGGTGCCGAGCGCCTTCTGTTCGGCCTGGTCGCGCACCGAGCAGGTGTTGAGCAGGATCACGTCCGCGTCATCGGCCGCCGGCGCGAGGGTAAAGCCCCGCTCCACGAACATCTGCGCGACCTGTTCGGAGTCGCGTTCGTTCATCTGGCACCCGTAGGTTTTGAGAAAGACTTTCGGCATGGGAAAAGAGGGCGCGCAAAGTAATCGGCTTTTGCCGTGGAAACAAGCGGGGGCGGACGGTAATTTGAACGCGGTTCCCGTGCCCGCATGACGTCCGCCATCGACCAGTTCCTGCTCTACCTCGCCACCGAGCGGGGACTTTCGGACAACTATCAGCTCTCGACCCGGCGCTCCCTGGAGTCCTTCGCCGACTGGGCCAAGGCGGAATACCGCATCACCGAACCGGGTGCCATCACCATCGAGCACCTCACCGAGTACCTGGCCGATCGCAAGAAGACCGGGCTGGCTGCCTCCAGCCTCCGGCTCGAGGTCATCGCCCTGAAAATCTTCTACCGCTTCCTCGCCGGCCGCGGGGTGGTCGGCAAGGACGTCGCCGAACAACTCGATTCGCCGCGACTGGAACGCTACCTGCCCGAGACGCTCAACGAACCCGCGGTCCAACAGCTCCTCGAGTCGATCGACCTGGCCCGTCCGCTCGGCCGGCGCGACCGGGCCATCCTCGAGCTGCTCTACGCCAGCGGTCTCCGGGTTTCCGAACTGACCCACGCCCGGCTGGAGGCCCTCCACCTCGACGAGGGCGTCATCCGCGTCACCGGCAAGGGCAACAAGACCCGCCTCGTGCCGGTCGGCGGGGCCGCCCGCGAGGCGATTCGCGACTACCTCGACCACGAGCGACCCGAGCTGGTGGGCAGGAAAACCGGCAGCCACATTTTTCTTTCCAAGCGCGGTGGTCCGCTCACCACCCAGCGCATCTGGCAGATCGTCAAGGAGCGCGCGAAGATGGCCGGGCTCGACGAAAACGTCTACCCGCACCTGCTGCGCCACAGTTTCGCCACCCACCTCCTCGGCAACGGCGCCGACCTGCGCGTCATCCAGGAACTCCTCGGCCACGCCGACATCGCCACCACCCAGATCTACACCCACGTCGATCAGAAGCGGTTGAAACAGGTGCACCGGCAGTTTCACCCGCGGGGGTGAAAGTTCCCTTACCCCAGCAGATGCGATGTCGCCGCCTCCCCGAGCGGCTTGCAGGAACGGAAACCCTCGCCGCTGCTCGGCAGGTCCTCGAGGAACCCGGCCCGTTCCTCCTCCGACCCGAAATCGATGCCGATGAGGGCGCGGCCCACCCGTTCGCCCGAATAGGTGTAGTTGAAGTAACAGAAACTGCCGCGCCCGCGGATCGTTCCGACGAGGAAGGAATGCAACGCCCCGGGGCGCTCATAGAATTCCAGGTCCAGGAAAAGCGGCGCCCGGAGCAGGTCCGCCCGCAGCGGAATCAGCCGGTAGCCGACCTCCTCGGGTTCCTCCAGCTCCTCGAACTCGTAGCCGCTGGCCCGCAAGCCGGCGCGCAACGCGTCCATTTCCCCGTCGGAAAGCGTCAGCCCGAACAGCGGCCAGGCCACTTCGCGGTGGTTCATCCCATACTGGAACGCCCGGATGGCCACGCCCTCGAAGGCGTCGTCGAGCAACTTCAGCATGGCGCCGCCCCGCTCGGGAATGCGGATGCGCAGGTAATGGCGGATGCGGTCGCCCTCCCCCGCGTCGGCGGCGATCATCGCGAGGCGGTTGAAATCGATGTTCGCGCCGCAGAGCACCACCAGGACGCGTTTCCCGGCGAGCTTCTCCCGATCCTGCCAGGCCCCGGCCAGTCCCATGGCACCGGACGGTTCCGCGAGACAGCGCAGCCGGTCCCAGTAGAGCCGGATGGCTTCCGACACTTCGGCGTTGGTCACGGTGACGAACTCGTCGATCAATTCGCGGCACACCTGGAAGGGAAGTTCACCCGCCTTTCGCACTGCGGTGCCATCCGCAAAGATATCGAGCTCGTCGAGTCGTACGGGCTCTCCGGCTTCGACCGCGGCCTTCATGGAGGCCTGCCCGACGCCCTCGACGCCGACGATGCGGATGCCCGGATAGAACGTCTTCAACCAGGCGGCGACCCCGGCCGCGAGCCCACCGCCCCCGATCTGGAGGTAGGCGGCATCGAAAGGCCCTTTCCCCGACATCACCACCTCATCCGCCAAGGTGCCCTGGCCGGCCATGACGTGGAGATCGTCGTAGGCGTGGACGTAGACCCGATCGTCCGCCTCGGCCCGGGCGAGGGCAGCCGCGCAGGCATCGTCGTAGGAGTCTCCGGAGAGAATGACTTCCACGAATTCACCACCGAGCTTGCGCACCGCGTTCTGTTTCACCAGCGGCGTGGTGTCCGGCATGTAGACCAGGGCCAACACACCCAGTTTCGCCGCCGCCAGGGCGACTCCTTGCGCGTGATTCCCGGCCGAGGCGGTGACCACGCCGCGCTGCTTCTCGCTCGCATCGAGCAGGGCCATCCGATTGAAAGCGCCGCGCCACTTGTAGGCCTTGATGGGCGAAACGTCCTCGCGTTTCACCCAGACCTCGGCCTCGCCGAATCCGTCCATCCGCTCCAGTGGCGTCGCCTGCCCCACCTGGTAGACGCGCTCCCGGGCAAAAAGAATCTCCCGGCGCAAACGGCGCAGCAGTGACATGTCGTCCTCGGAATCCAACTCCAGCATGGCAGAGCCTAGACCGTCTCGGGAGAATCGCCACTTTCCCATCAAACAGGGTTGGATCGCGGGCTCGACCCTGTTATACGAGAGGGCTGTCCGTTTTCTTTTTCACCGGCTTCGTCATGAGCTTGAACGTCCACCATCTCGAGCTGTTTTTCTACGTGGCCAAATTCGAGGGCATCACCGAGGCGGTCCGCAAGATGCCCTACGGCATTCAGCAGCCGGCCGTCAGCGGCCAGATCCTCCAGCTGGAGAAAAGCCTCGGCGTGAAGCTCTTCCATCGCCGGCCCTTCGCGCTGACTCCGGCGGGCGAGGAGCTTTACGACTTCGTCTACCCGTTCTTCTCCCGGCTCGACCAGGTGGCGGCGCGGCTCCGGGGCGAGGAAAGCCAGCACCTGCGCCTGGCGGCCTCGGCCTCGATCATGGCCAACCACCTGCCGGCGGTGCTGGAGCGGATGCGGCGCGAATTTCCGGACCTGCGCCTGTCCCTGCGCGAGGTGAAATCGACCGAGATCGAGGCGGCGCTCCAGAAGCAGGAGGCCGATGTCGCCATTTCCCAGCTCCAGAAGACCCCGGCGCCCGGGGTCAAGACGATCAAGCTGCTGGAACTGCCGCTGGTGCTCTTCGCGCCCGCGGAGGTGGCGATCGAGAAATTCGCCGACCTCTCCCGCAGCACCGTGGGCGGCGAGATTTCCCTCCCGCTCATTTCCCTGCCCGGCAACGAGACCATCCCCCGTCTCTTCCAGGCCGGCCTCGCGAAACGCGGACTGCGCTGGGAGACGGCCATGGAGGTGAGTGACCTCAGCCTGATCCCGCGCTATGTCGATGAGGGATTCGGTTGGGGAGTCTCGGTCGCCATCCCGGGTGTCGAGCCGCCCGAGGGAGTGCGGGCCATCCCGCTGCCGGCGAACGATTTCCAGCCGCTCTCGCTGGGTCTCATGCATACCGGCGATCTCAAGCCGCTGGCCGAGCGCTTCGTGGAAATCGCCAGCGCCTACGCCGCCGCCCTGAGTTCCGGGGATCCGAATGCGAAGAAGGCCGCGCCGAAAAAGAAGCGGGCGGCCAAGCGGAAGAAAGCGAGCTGAGGCCGAGACCATGTCCTGGAACCCGCCCATCGAGGAGGCCATCAGCGAATGGGTTCGCGGCGAAGACTCGTCGGGGGTCCTCCCGGAAGGCGCCGGAAAGCCCATCGATCTGGCCGACTATTTTGCGACGCCGGAGGAACTTCGCGTCGGCTACGCCCTGCTCAAGAGCAACGGGTTCTGCCCGGCCGAGGTCGGCCTGCTGCGACAGATCCGGGAACTGGAATCGCGGCTCGAGGCCGCCAAGCGCGGAGAAAACCACGCCGTCATCCGTGACGATGATGTCACCCGGTGGCGGCGGGAGTTGACGGAAGCCCTCGCACGGCTTGGGTTGGAGTCACGCCCATGAGCAACTCACCCTCGCCCTCTTCCTCTTCTCCTTCGGTCCGTGCCCTGATCTTCGATTTCGACGGACTCATCCTCGATACCGAGGTGCCCATCTACGAAGCCTGGCGGGAAAACTACGCCCACCACGGCCAGGACCTCGCGCTGGAGGACTACACCGGATGCGTCGGCAGCGACTTCAATCGTTTCGATCCCAAGCTCCACCTCGAGAACCTGACCGGAGAGAGGATCGACTGGGATGCCTGGGACGAAAAACGCGAACGACGCGCGCTGGAGATCGTCAACGCGCTGATGGACCCGATGCCCGGCGTCGCCGAACGGTTGCGCGAAGCCAAGGCCGCGCACCTGCCCTGCGCCGTCGCCTCCAGTTCGCCCCGCAGCTGGGTGGAACCGCACCTGGAGCGAATCGGGCTGCGCGATTTTTTTCTCCTGACTCGCTGCGTCGATGACGTCGAGAAACCGAAGCCGTCCCCCGAGTTGTTTCTCGCCGCCGCCGAGGGCCTCCAGGTGCCACCCGCCGAGTGCCTCGTCTTCGAGGATTCCCTCAACGGCCTCCTCGCCGCTCAGGCCGCCGGCATTCGTTGCGTCTCGGTGCCGAACCGGATCACTGCCGGGCTCGATTTCACCGGCTGCGCGCTGAAGCTGGACTCGCTCGCGGAGATGACACTGACGGAGATCGTGGGGCAGATTTGATAGCTGCGGGATTCACTTCGGCTCGATTGTTTTTTCCAGCCATTCCCGCACCGGCGCCGCCAACCGGTCATAACCGCGGGAAGTGAGGTGGGTCCCGTCGATCGTCAATCCGGGCAGCCAGCGGCCGGCCTCGTCGAGAAAACGGTCATGCACATCCAGCCACGAGGCGCCGGCTTCGGGAACTTGCACGGACAGGCGATCATTGGTCTGCCGAATCCGTTGTCGCAGTTCCGAGTCCGGTTCGGCTCCGCTGGGCAGAATCGAAAGCACCAGCACCCGCGATTCGGGTGCCTTGACTCGGAGGGTCTTCACCAGCGCCACGACTCCCGCAGCCACCGCCTCCGGACGGTCGGACGGATTCTTGCCGAGGTTGTTGGTTCCGGCCAAGACCACGAAGACCTCCGGCACCGGCGACCCGAAGGCACTTTCCCGGGCGCGGAAATGGATGTGCTCGATCCGGTCGCCGGCGATTCCGGCGTTGAAGGGCCGGAACGGTTTCAGGTCGAGCTCCCACGATCCCAACCCCTGCTCGGTCCAGAAGGCGGTCAGGGAATCACCGAAGAAACAGACACGGTATCGTCCCTCGGCCAGTTCGCGCTGCTGTCGGCTGAACTGGGACAGCCAGAACTTCTGCGGGACGGCGACGGGGCGGGAGGGAGCAGTGATCGGGTCTTCCGATCTTGCCGACACCAAACAGGTAACGAGCAGGACGATCGCCCACCATCCTGACAGGATCAGCCGGGATGATGCGCGGTCGAGAGTCATGTCTGAAAACGTATCGAATTCTCTCCCAATCGTCAGCACCTACTTTGCGTGGCAGGACTCGCCGGGCACCGGGGACAAGGGGACTGGGCTGGTTTGGGGCCTACCTTTCGCGGCTGTGAAAGCCAGGTTGGAAACCTGCCCCACATTTCTACTCTACCGGCTTGCCCAGCTTTTCCCGCATGGCGCGGTAGAGACGCTCGATGGCTTCTTCGGGAGACTCCATCATCATGGCCTCGCGGATCTTGCTGGCGTAGATGCCGAAGGCGAAAGGGCTGACCGCCGGCACTTCGACGAAGCGCCACTCGAGGTCGGGAACGGTGTCGAGAAAGGCGCAGGCGCGGTCGAGATCGAGGAAGGTGTGGGTCGCCTCGCGGTAGGCCTGCTCCAGCAAGGGATGATCAGGTTCGTGCTGGCTGAGCACCTTGAACAGGATATCGGCGCTCCAGCGGATCTGCTTCAATTTGCGGGCTTCACCGGGCAGGTTGCGCGGGACCATGAGGCCGGTCTGGGCGACGCCACCGAACTGCCATTTCACCAGCTGCGATTCCTGGAGGGCGGTCTGGAGATCGCTCTCGGCGTTGGCGCGTCCGAACAACTCGCGCCACTCGGCAAGACCCATTTCCTGGAAACTTTTCAGACTGAGCAGGAATCCGTAGTCGTCGATGGTGACCAGCGCGTTGCCGCCAACGGCTTCCTTGACCCGGTGGCTGAGGATGCGCGACAGGGCGTCGTTGGCGCTGCGACCGATGAGGGTGTGGAAAAAATAATGCACCCGGTCGGGATCCTCCTGCTCGTCGCGAAAGGCCTCGACCAGCAGGCGATTCGCGGTCGGGATTTCGCTGAGGAGTCGCTGGTTTTCGAAGTGCTCGACGATGGCGGCAGCGTTGATTCGCGAAATGCTCCAGCGCTCCACCAGCCAGTCGGCGACGGTATCGGTGTCCTGCTTTTCCTCGACGAGACGCTGGTGAAGCTCGGTCCGCAACTGGGCGACCTCGCGGGCGATCCCGGAGCCGAGGGGAATCTTGTGCGCGTTCCAGGTCGGCACCGTGGGCAGGCGACCGGCGGCGTTCTCGACGATGACCTCGGCGACGCCGGCCTCGATCAGTTTCACGGTTTTTCCTCCGAGCACGAAGATGTCGCCGACCTTGAGGCCCTTCACGAAACCCTCCTCGACCGAACCGAGCCGCCGCCGGTTGAGGATCACGTTGACCATGCCGTCGGCGTGGATGGTGCCGACATTCATGAGGTAGTCGCGCTCGACTTTCCTGCTCGGCGTGACGAAGACGCCGTCCTTTTCCTCGATCTTGCCGAAGGTGTCCCGGTACTGGCTGGCGAGCGTTCTTCCCCCGCCCTCCAGATACTCGACGATGCGATCGAATTTCGCCCGCTCCAGGTTTCGGAACGGATAGGCCGCGGTGATCACGGCAAAGGCTTCGTCGGCGCTGACGCCGTCGTCCATGGCCATGCCGACGATGTGCTGGGCGATGACATCGGTGGCGTTTTCGAAGAGGGTTACCTCCTCGAGCTGACCCTCCTTGGTCATCTCGGCGCAGACGACGCATTCGATGAGATCGTTGAC
>JAUIGT010000265.1 GCA_030432615.1 Verrucomicrobiia bacterium | reverse complement strand
CCCCAGCAGGAGAAGGCGGTCGCCTCGAAAACCTTCCAGAGAAAGAGCACCCGGTGCGAAATGGGCAGCGACAGCAGCCAACGGGTGTCCCGGCTGCGGTAGAGGGCGATGTAGCCGGTGACCGCCACCGAGAACATCAGCATCAGCAGGAAACAGAAGAAGACCACGTGCATCATCCGGTCGATGAGCAGCGTGCCTGCCGCCGGCAGCTGGCCGAAGTAGATGAGTCCGCGTCGGAACAGGAAGTAGGCGGTGACCGAATAGGTGACGAGGAAGCCGACCAGGGTCAGGCCCATCAGCCACGAACTGGTCATCATCTTCACCAGCCGCCGCCGCAGGATGCGACTGTGGATGCGCAGCAGGAGGCGGAACTGTTCGACTTCGGACATCGGGAACGCGGGGGGAGGCCGGTGGGCGGACGCAGCATGCCGGGACGGCGCGGTCCGATCAACTCGAAACGTCGGCGGGCGATTCCCTTCCTGCTCCCGCGTTCACCACCCGGCCACGGCCTGGAAGGTGAAGCCCTTCAAGTATTCGGTCTCCGGCACCGTGGGGATGATGGGGTGATCGAGTCGCTGGGAATGCGAGGCCAGCAGGCGAACGGTGCGCCGGGCATCGACCGAGGCGTCGCGGATGACCTGGAGAAATTCCTCGCGGCTCACGTGGTGCGAGCAGCAGTAGGTGGAGAGAATGCCGTCGCGGCTGAGCAGTTTCAAGGCGCGGAGGTGGATCTCCTTGTAGCCGCGAAGCGCGTCGTTCACCGACTTGCGGTTCCGGGTGAAGCTCGGCGGGTCGAGGATGATCAGGTCGTAGAGCCCGTCGCCACCCTCCGAGCCCGATCCCTGCTGGAGGCGGGTTTCGCTTTCCTTGAGGAAATCGAAGGCGTTGGCCTCGACGGCCTCCACCTCCAGCCCGTTGAGTGCCGCGTTGGCCCGGGTCGATTCCACCGCGGCCGCGCTGACATCGACGGCGGTGACGTGGGAGGCTCCGGCGCGCGCGGCGTGCAGTGCGAAACCTCCCTGGTTGCAGAAGCAATCCAGTACGCGACGACCCGGGGCGCGCCGGGCGACATCGACATAGGCGTCGAGTTGGTCGAGGTAGATGCCGGTTTTCTGCCCTTCTCCCAGGTCGACGACCTGGCGAATCCCGTTCACCGAGATCTCGAACGGTTCCGGAGTTTCGCCGCGCAGGGTGCCCGTCGCCAGGGGCAGGGATTCCGCCTTGCGGATGGGTGAGTCGTTGCGCTCGGTGATGGATTTCGGCGAAAAAAGCGCCTCGATGGCATCGGCGATCAATTCCTTCCGTTGATCCATCGCCAGGGTCAGGGTCTGGAGGGCGAAGTGATCGCCGTAGCGATCGATGACCACGCCGGGCAGTCCATCCGCCTCGCTCCAGACCAGGCGGTAGACGGGATCGGGGTAGTCGAGTTGGTGCCGGAGATCGCGGGCCCGCTCCAGTCGGCGCAGGAAAAAGTCGGCTTCGAGGTCCTGCTTTCGGCGGGAAAAGCGGCGCGCCACGATCTGTGAGGCCGGGTTGTAGATGGCGGAACCGAGAAACCGGTCCCGGGCGGACACCAGGTCGATGACGTCGCCCGGTTGGGGATGGCCCGCCAGTCGTTGGATTTCGCTCGCGTAGACCCATTCGTGGCCGTGAAAGATGCGGGCGCGAGGTTTGACGATGAGGGCGGGCATGAGGCGGGAAAACAGCAGAAACGGAGGAAAGCGCGAGAGTGTCGCCGGAAAACGACGCACGTCAATCGGTCGGACCCGACAGGGGCGAGTCCGGCAGGCAACAGGGTTGAATCAGCCGACTCAGCCCGCCAGATGCGCCGCCGGTTCCAAGGGTGTTTCCACCGCGGTGGGAGGCTCGGGGTATTCGAACACCTTGCCCTCGTAGTTGCGCACCAGGACGCGCTCCTCGTTCTTCTGGACGACGTATTCCGGATTCACCGGGACCTTGCCGCCGCCGCCGGGGGCATCGATGACATACTGCGGGACCGCATAGCCGGTGGTGTGGCCGCGGAGTTGCTCGATCAGTTCGATGCCTTTGGCGATGGAGGTGCGCAGGTGGCCCGAGCCGCGGATCAAGTCCATCTGGTAGAGGTAGTAGGGGCGCACCCGGCTCATGAGCAGCTTGTGGACGAGCGTCTTCATGGTATCGACGTCGTCGTTCACTCCGCGCAGCAGCACGCTCTGATTGCCCAGGGGAACGCCGGCGTCGGCGAGTCGCTCGAGCCCGGCGCGGACCTCCGCGGTCAACTCCCGCGGATGATTGGCGTGCACGCTGATGAACAGCGGGTGGTATTTCTTCAGCATCGCGCAGAGTTCGGGCGTGATTCGCTGCGGGAGGAACAGCGGGATGCGGGAGCCGATGCGGAGGAACTCGAGGTGCTCGATGGAGCGCAGGCGGCTGAGGATCTTTTCCAGCTTGGCATCGGAAAAGAGCAGAGGATCGCCGCCGGAAAGCAGGACGTCGCGGACTTCGGTATGCTCCTCGAGGTAGCGGAAGGCCGACTCGTAGTCGGTTTCGAGTCCCTGTTCGCCCACGCCGCTGACGACCCGGCTCCGGGTGCAGTAGCGGCAGTAGGAAGCGCAGCGATCGGTGACCAGGAAGAGCACCCGGTCGGGATAGCGATGCACCAGCCCGGGCACCGGCATGTGGGAATCCTCGCCGCACGGGTCGGCCATTTCGTAGTCGTCCGTCCAGGTTTCCTCGATGCGGGGAATCACCTGGCGGCGGATGGGACACTCGGGATCGTCGCGATCGATCAGGTTGAAGAAGTGCGGCGTGATCGCCATCGCCAGCTTGGTGCCGGACAGGAGTACCCCGTTGCGTTCCTCGTCACTGAGATTGAGGTGCTGCTCCAACTGCGGGAGCGAGGTGATCCGATTCTTGAGTTGCCAGGTGTAGTCGTTCCACTGTTCCGGGGTGACACCCTGGTCGGTCCAGTAGCCGGGGGCGTGGGAGACGAAGGACTTGTCGAGGTCCTGCTTCCGGTCGTGATGCATGGTCGATCGTGTCGGGGTGACGGGCTGAGACGAAAGGGAGAGACTGGGGGGAGTTGAAGGATCGAGGGCAGGTAACGAAACGTTTACGATTCTAGGGTTGCGCCGGTCGATGTCAATTCACGCAACCTGACGCCCCGCTTTCGAGATTCCTTACAGGCCTCGTTTCGTATCGGATGCGGTCCGCGGTGAGCGAAAGAAGAGCCCCGGTGTCGCGATGACTCCCGATCCGTCCCGTTTCCATCAAAATCCCAGCTGGCGAAATTGCCTGAATAAGTGAAAATCACGGAAGAAGTGCTAGTTTACAACTTATCCGGGTAAAAACCCGCGCGCCATGTTTCTCAAGGTTTTTCGCGATCTCTGCCGACCCCAGTGGTTCGCCATCATCTATGCGGTGAAGCGATCCACCGGGCTTTCCGTGCCCGAATTGGCCAAGGAACTCGGAATGAGCTACATGGGTGTGAAGAAGCATTGCGTGGCGCTGGAGAAACTCGGATACCTGGATACCTGGCGCCGACCCAAGGTGGTGGGACGTCCGGAAAAACTCTATCGGCTCACGGAAAAAGCCGACGAGGTCTTTCCCGGCGTCGGGGACGACCTCACCCTCGCGATTCTCGAGGCCGCCGGGCAGCTGGAGTCGAACGCCTCGGAAAAGCTGCTGTTCTCGTTCTTCCAGAAGCAGACCGAGAAACTCGGGAAAAGGATCAAGGGCAACTCGGTCGTTGATCGGGCCACGTCGCTGGCCAAGCAGCGTGACCAGGCGGGACATATGTCGTCCTGCGTCTACGATCGCGAGGAAGGGCTCCGCATCGTCGAGTGCCACAACCCGCTGCAACGCATCTTCGACCGCTATCCCACCGTGGAACGGATGGAGGAGCAGATGTTCGAGCGCCTGCTCAACGCGTCGGTCGAACGCAGTGTCATCAAGGTGTCGGGCCTGCGACGTTTCATCTACCAGATCCACACGCTGTGACGTTTCGCGTCCCCGTTGCCACCGGGGCGGCCGGGCGGTAGAATCGGGTTCGATTTTTCCCCATGAAGACCACCCAACGACTTCTCCGGCTCGCCTTGGTCGTGGCCGCCGGCTTCGGCTCCGGCCTGTCAGTGATGAAGGCCGACGAAACTTCCACGGAGGACGAAGCGGTGGATTTCGTGGTTCACCCGATCAATCGCGATTCCACCTTTTCCGCCTGTGCGGTGGACGATATCGACGGCGACCGGGTTCCGGACGTTCTCTGCGGTGCCTGGTGGTATGCGGGCCCCGATTTCAGCGAGGCGCGTTTCGTGCGTCACATGCCGCAGATAAAGGCGCGCTACGACGGATATTCGCACCTGCCCTACGATGTCGATGGCGACGGTGATGAGGACTTCATCAGCGTCAACTACCGCAGCCAATCGATCTTCTGGATCGAGCGTCCGGCCGACCTGGATCGCGAATGGCCGCGGCATCCCGTCGCCATGCCGGGGCCGATGGAAACCGGGCGTCTCTATGACATCGACGGCGATGGTTGGCTCGACCTTCTTCCGAACAGCGTCAAGAAGCCGGTCTGGTTCCGCTTCGAACCGGAGGCCCGTGCGTTCCACCCGCTGGAACTCCCGGCCGAGGCCGCCGGTCATGGCGTCGGATTCGGTGACGTCAATGGCGACGGGCGGGGGGATATCATCGCCGCCGAAGGTTGGCTCGAAGCGCCCGAGGATCCGGTGGCCGGCGGCTGGACCTGGCATCCCGAGTTTTCTCTCGTCCGCGCCGGCATTCCCATCCTAGTGCGTGACATCGACGACGACGGGGACGGTGACCTCATCTGGGGCAGCGGCCATTCCTACGGACTCTTCTGGGAGGAGCCCGTCACCGCCGAAGATGGCACCCGCACCTGGCGGCGCCATGCCATCGACGAATCCTGGTCGCAGGCCCATGCCCTCCTCTGGGCCGACCTCGACGGGGACGGCACGGAGGAAGTGGTGTCCGGAAAACGCTACCTCTCCCACGATGGCCGCGACGACGGCGCCTACGACCCGCTGGTGATCCACCGATACCAATTCGATCCTGAATCCCGGCAATGGCATCGTCACGAGGTCACCACCGACGGCCGCGTCGGCTTCGGTCTCGATCCCAAGATCGCCGATCTCGACAACGACGGCGATCTCGACCTCGTCTGCCCCGGTCGCAGCGGGCTCTACTGGCTGGAGAACCGGGTTGGAGAGTAGGGAGCGCGGCAGATTTCCGGAGAGATGGCGTTCATCCTCCGTCTATGCTGATGGAGGCGGGTCACTACATCAGCTGCGCCCCGGCTTCGGCGAGGGGGCTGCGTTCGCCTCGTTCCAGGGTGACGTGGGCGCTGCACGGTTGGCCGCGGAGACGTTCGCGGGTGAAGACAAGGCCGTTGCTGCGGCGATCGACGTAGGGATTGTCGATCTGCTCGGGGTCGCCGACCATGACCAGCTTGGAACCGCGCGCCATGCGGGTGACGATGGTCTTGGCTTCCAGCGGGGTGAGCTGCTGGGCCTCGTCGAGGATGAAGAAGCGGTTGGGAATGGATCGACCTCGGATGTAGCAGAGCGCCTCGACCTCGATGAGTCCGGAGTCGAGGAAGGGCTGGTAGGGTTTCTGCGGTGGTCCGCCGACGGCGAGCGGATTGACGTTGGCCGCCTTTCGCGGCTTCCGGGCGCGGTCGGCCCGTTCGGGAGGAGTCAGCAGGAACTCGAGGGCGTCGAAGATGGGCTTGAGCCAGGGATGCAGCTTCTCATCGAGTGATCCCGGGAGGAAGCCCAATGTGTCCCCCAGCGGAACCACGGGACGGCTCACGGTGACGCCGGCGTATTCCCCGGCCATGGTGGCGTGGAGGGCGGAGGCGACGGCGAGCAGGGTTTTTCCGGTCCCGGCCTGGCCGTAGCAGGTGACCAGGGAGATATCGGGATTGAGCAGGGCATCGAGGAAGCACTGCTGACCGAGATTCAGGGGACGAATGGTGGCGCCTTTCTGCACCCGGAGACAGTCGGGAATGCGAAGGCGCGTAAAGGCGTTGTCACCCAGGGCCCGGGCGGGCATGGTGCGCTTCTCGCCGGCGCGAAGGAGCACGTAGTCGTTGGGCGAGAGGTGGGGCAGGTGACGGGCGGAGAGGTCGAGGTCCCCGCTGCTGGCGAATCGCTGCAGTTCGCTGGCCTCGATCTCCAGGACCGGGGTGCGCCGGCTCGCGGCACTATCGGTTTCGACCTTGTCGTTGAGATAGTCGTCGCAGGGAACCCCGAGGGCGTGGGCTTTCAGTTGGAGATTGAGGTCCTTGGTGACGAGAACGGCCGGCGCTGGATTGACGTCGCCGATTACCCGGGTGCAGAGCAGGAGCCGGTGATCGGGAGTGTCGATGGAGGTGAGGATCTCCCGGAAGTGCTCGACCGAACGCTGGGCGCGGCGATCGTCGGGATTGCAGTTCACCAGGCGGACGGTGCCTCCGCCGCTGGTCGGGATGCCGAGAGTGGCCTGCTCGGGGTGGCTGGAGAACAGCTCGGCCAGCTGCCGGTGAACGGTGCGGGCGTTGGCGCCGCGCTCGCTCTGCTCGTTCTTGAATCGATCCAGCTCGCAGAGGACCTCGATCGGGATGCAGACATGATTGTCGGCGAAGCGCTGGATGCACTCGGGATCGTGCAGGAGCACGTTGGTGTCGAGAATGAAATTCTTGCCGACGGCGGAGGGAGCCTTGAGCCCGTCGAAGCTCTGCTTCTTGACGCGAGTCTTGCCGGGTGAGGAATCGTTGCGACTTCGGGCGGGGGAGCCTGCCTCTCGAGATCGGGTTCCGCCGGGGCGCGGAGCGTGGGAATCGAAGAGTTCGGTTTGACCGGCAAGTGCCGACAGGTCGGCGATCGGAGGTTGGCTCATGGTGTTGGGCTCGGGGTGGCAGGATGGGGGAGCGTGATTCGGGAGAGGCGTTTCGGTTTCAGAATTCCTGGCAGGGAGTGGCGAGGGCGGGACCTTCGGGGGGCTCGGACGCGGCTTCCAGTTCCGCGAGGAGATCAAGCACGTTCTGTTCCAGTGTGGGCAGGGCAGTGCCGGGCGGTTCCACGTCGATGTCGTGCACGTGCCAGTAGGTGACGCGTTCCTCCCACTCGGGAAACTGGCGGCGCAGCGCGGGACGATGCTCTGCCTCGTTCACGCAGACGATGTGCCGGGCGGATTCGAGGTCGGCCAGATAGACCCGGGTGGGCTTCCGCCGGGTGAGGGCCAGGGGGATGTTGCGCAGCTCCAGCGCCTGCTGCGCATGATAGGAAAGGTCGTCGGTGGCGAGGTGGGGAGAGAATCCCCGGGATTCAGACCGCCAGGGAATGCGGCGGCGGAGTGCCTCGTGATTGAACACGGCCTCAGCGAAGCGGCTTCGGTAGAAGTTGCCGGAGCATAGGAAGAGCAGGGTTTCAGCGTCGCGCTTCATCCCTGAATGAGTCGCGTGCCAGCGCACGAAAACAATTTAAGGAATGTAAAGTTTTCGACGCAATCAAAATATTGAGAATTACCCGATTTTCTGAGGCCGGGCTTCCGAGTGGTTTTCGGGCGCTCAAGAATCGCGGTGGCGACACCTGAACCAGGAACGGAAAAACCCCATTTTTGGGAAGTCGCCTTTCGCCATTTGATTCAGGTTCGGCACCCTTGTCGTGCTTCGAGGTGACAGGAGGAAGGGCAGGTGAAAGGGTGGTGAACCTAACGTGCTTCCATGGAAAACAGGCCGCTTTCCCCATCGGCGGTGTAGGCGCCGGTGACGAGGCCCTGGTTCGGGAGGACGATTCCCTGGAAGCGGAAGTTGATCCCTTTCGCTCGGTCGATCATGCGACCGTTGACCCGGCCGGTGCGGGCATTGACGGACAGGACCAGGCGTTCCGGTCCGTGATAGGTCACCCGATTGTTGTCGGCCCAGCTCACGGCGAAGTCGGCGGCGGGAGGGGCGCCCAGCGCTGGCCCGAGGAAACGAGCCCAGGCGTTGAAGTCGTCGTCGGCGAGACCGGGCAGGGCGCGATCTCCCCGCGCCGGGGGCGTCCAGGCGTTGCCCACGACCCCGCGCGTGGTCGCGATCCCTCCGGGATAGGTGGTGGGCGCGACGCCGGCCGCCTTTTTCCAACGCCACTCGCCATCCACCTGCCCGGGATCGGCGGGGGCGCCACGGAAGGTCAGGGTGCCGGCCAGGAATCCGCGGCCTCGTCCGCCGAAGAGGGGCCGATAGGTCGCCCATTCTCCGGACCGTGAGACGTGGCCACTCATCGAGGTGCGACTGCCGTCGGCGAGGAAGAACAGGCCGGAGGCGTTGCCGAGGAAGTTGACTCGCAGACTGCCGCAGCCGTCCCCGGCGGGTTCCACCGCGGGATCGGCCCCGTCGGGCGCCCGCATCGCCAGGTTGTAGACGCCTTCCTGGGGACAGCGGTCGGTTCGATGGAAACCGGGGCGTCGCTGGGCGTCGAGTTGGTGAATGACCCCGTCGAGGGTGATGGTTCCCGCCACCTGAAAGCTGTCGTCGGGAATGG
>JAUIGT010000264.1 GCA_030432615.1 Verrucomicrobiia bacterium | reverse complement strand
TTGTCCGCCGGTTCGAAACTGGTTCCGCAACCGCAACTGCGGGTGGCGTTGGGATTGTGGATCTTGAAGCCGGCGTCGTTGAGGGCATCGACGTAATCGACCTCGGAGCCCTGGAGGTAGGGAAGGCTCTCGGCATCGACGAAAACCCGGACGCCGTTCTTTTCCACGACCTCGTCGGAATCGGCCGGGGCGTCGATCTTCATGGCGTAGTTCATACCCGCGCAACCGCCTTTCTCGACGAACAGGCGCAGTCCCTGCTCGTCGGGCGAGGCATTCTTGGCCTCCAGCAATTCGCGGAGATGTTCGGCAGCGTTGTCGGTGAGGGTGAGGGGCATTCGGGAATCTACGCGATGCGGGGCGATGCTCAAGGGCGCAGGGACTGGAGGAATCGGTGCCTGCCGGTAAATACTTTTTACTTTTCCCTCACCCCCTTGTTACTTGCACCCCATGGGCAAGATCCGGCTTCTTTCCGACGCGCTCGCCAGCCAAGTGGCGGCGGGTGAGGTCGTGGAGCGCCCGGCCTCGGTGGTGAAGGAACTGGTGGAGAACTCGCTCGATGCCGGCGCCACCAACATCGAGATCGCCGTCCAGCGGGGCGGGATCGCCCTCATCCGTGTGATCGATGACGGCAGCGGGATGAATCGCGACGATGCCCTCATGTGCGTCGAGCGCCATGCCACCTCGAAGATCCGCACCAAGGACGATCTCGCCGCCATCGGAACGCTCGGTTTCCGCGGGGAAGCCCTCCCGAGCATCGCCAGCGTGTCCAAGTTTCGGCTCGCCACCCGGGAGCCCGACTCGCTGGCCGGCACCGAGGTGCTCATCAACGGAGGCAAGATGGCCTCGGTCAAGGACTGCGGGGAACCGCCGGGCACCCGGATCGAGGTGCGTTCGCTCTTTTTCAACATCCCGGCGCGCCGGAAATTCCTCCGCACCGAGAACACCGAGTTCAGCCACCTGGAGCAGACCGTCCGGGTGCAGGCGCTCGCCCATCCCGAGGTGCGCTTCGCCCTGGTGCGCAACGATCGGCTCGTGTTCCAGTTGCCCGCGACGAAAGACGCCCGCGATCGCATTCGCGGCCTGGCCGGGGCCGACCTGGCGGGACGGCTGCTGGAGGTGCCGAGACAGACGCATTTCGGCGTGACCGTGAGCGGATTCATCGGGCCGCCCGGGATGGGGCGCTCCGACCGCAAGCAGATGCTGACCTTTCTCAACGGCCGCCCGGTCGAGGCCGCCATGCTGACCTACGCCCTGCGCGAGGGCTATCACACCGCGCTGATGAAGGGGCAATACCCGGTGACGTTCCTGTTCCTCGAGACCGATCCCGGGGCGGTCGACGTCAACGTGCATCCGGCCAAGCGGGAGGTTCGCTTCCACGACGGCAACGCGGTCCGGGACGCCGTCATCACCGCCGTCTCCGAAACGCTGACCCGTCAGATGCGGCGGCCGGTGAGCGGGGTCGGGCTGACGGGCACCGAGAAACCCGCCCCGGTTTCGCCGCCGCCGCGGGCCGAGCAGGACGAGCTGATTCCCGAGAGCGAACAGCGGAGCCTGCGGCGCGACTGGGGCGACCTGGCCAAGACGGAGCCGTCTCGGACCGGGACGACGGGAGCGACCAGCCTTTCCGAGGAAGGAGGGTCAGATCGTCGCCCCGACCCTGTTGCCTCGACCGCCGCGGAGCCGGTCACAGCCGAAGCCGATGCCGAAAACGAAACCGGGATCGCACCGGCGGAGGAAGTGGCCGAGAACCCGCTCAAATCGCAATCGGCGCCCGCGGCTCCCAAGGCGGAGGATTTCCGCCTGCTCGGGGTGCTGGGCAAGCTCTACGTGCTGCTCGAGGGAAAGGAGGGACTGGTG
This sequence comes from Verrucomicrobiia bacterium, assembly GCA_030432615.1. GTDB lineage: Bacteria > Verrucomicrobiota > Verrucomicrobiia > Verrucomicrobiales > DEV007 > JAEUHH01. Next base: position 6,684 of record JAUIGT010000264.1, on the reverse strand, counting down.
CTGATGGACCAGCACGCCGCCCACGAGCGGGTGTTGTTCGAGGAGATGCGGCGGCGGATGGAGACCGAGGGCGTGCCCACCCAGGCCCTGCTGGTGCCGCTGATGGTCGAGTTGGCGCCGCGCGATTTCGATCTCGTCTCCCAGAACCTGGAGACGCTGGCCCGGCTCGGAGTCTCGGCGGAGCCATTCGGGGGAAACACTCTCAAGATCGACGCCCTGCCGACTTTCCTGAAGAGCGACGATCCCGAGCGATTCATTCACCAGGTCATCGACGAATTGCGGGGCGCCAGCCGCCAGACCTCGAAGATGCGTCTCGGCGAGGACATGGTGGCGACGACGGTCTGCCGCCACGCGGTCAAAGCCAACGACCCCCTGCATCCGGCCGAACTGGAGAAGCTGCTGCGCGACCTGCTGGTCTGCGAGATGCCGTACTGCTGTCCCCACGGGCGCCCGACCTTGATCCAGATCAGCTACCCCGAACTGGAGCGGAAATTCGGTCGACGCACCTGAACCGTATCCCTTTTTCGGTTGTGGGGCGGCGCCTTTGACCGGAGATTCCGCCACGCGCCATGCTGGGACTGGATTCACACGACAAGGAGCACAACACCGGGCTGAAGGTGTTGCTGTCGCTGGCTTGTTTCGTCATCGTGGTCACCGGCCTGCGGGCGGCGGGCGAGTTGTTCGTCCCGGTGCTGCTCGGACTGTTCCTGGCGGTGCTTTCGCTGCCGGCCCTGAGCTGGCTGATTCGCAAGAGGGTTCCCCGGGCGCTGGCGGTCTTTCTGACGGTGGGACTGAACCTGCTGGTGCTGTTCCTGATCATCTTCATCGCCACCGCCGCGACCTCGGAGTTCCAGACCGAGTTCAAGGAAAAGCAGCAGTCCTACGCGAAGGTGCTGCAGGAGCGCGTCGCCAGCATCACCACGGCGATCGACGAGCAGCTCAACAAGTTCAGCGGCTTCCTCAGTGATACCGAAACGAAGGAGGTGCCCGTTCCGGAGAAAGTTCCCTCGGTGACGGGCGAAACCGAGGTCGAGGGAACCGATCCCGCCCTGGCTCTTTCCGAGGAAGACATCGCGGGGACCCATATCCCGACGCTCAGCGAGTGGTTCGAGGCCAACAAGATGCCCAAGCTGATCCTCGATTGGATCGGCGCGACCGACGCCGTGGGGCGGCTGACCTCGCTGGCCTCGAAGTCCTTCTTCGTGCTCATCATCATGATCTTCGTGCTCGCGGAATCGAATCGCTACGCCATCAAGGTGCGCGAGGTCATCCGCGTGCGCGGCCCCGACCTGAGGCGCCTGCAGAATTCCTCCCACGACATCCAGAAATACCTCGGAATCAAGACCGCGGTGAGTGCCCTCACCGGGGTGCTGGCCTGGCTGGCCTGCCTGGCGCTACGCATCGACTTCCCGATTCTCTGGGGACTGGTGGCTTTTCTCTTCAACTACGTGCCCGCCATCGGGTCGATCGTGGCGGCGATTCCGCCGATCATCCTCGCTCTCATCAAGGGCGGTTTCTGGCCCGCGGCGGCGGTACTCGGCTGCTACCTGGCGATCAACATCGCCATCGGGAACTTTCTCGAGCCGATGCTGCTGGGGGACCGCTTCGGGATCTCGACCGTGGTGGTGATCCTGTCGGTGCTCTTCTGGGGCTTCATCTGGGGCCCGGTCGGCATGTTCCTGGCCGTGCCGCTGACGATGGTCGTCAAGGTGATGCTCGACAACAGTCCCGACCTGCGCTGGATCTCGGTCATGCTGAGCAAGGGGGGAATGGAGAGGCCGCGACGCAAGCGCCGGTTGGCGGCGGGCGCGGCCGGAGAAAGCCCGGCGGCATCGTCCCCGGAGGAGAAGGACGCGGCGGCGAAGCCCGACCTGACGGAAAGCGGGGTTTGATCAAGGAAGGCGCGCCCTACGCGTGCATGACCTGGCCGCCGTCGATGTTGAGGACCTGCCCGGTTACGTTGCGGGCGTGGGGTGAGGCCAGAAATACCGAGGCGGCGCCGAACTCGGGCGGTTCCTGCCAGCGACCGAGCGGGGAGACGGTCCTGATTTTTCTCTCCGCCCAGGTCGCATAGTCCTCGCGCTCGCTCTCCGGCAGGGAGCCCTGTCCGGCGACCCAGACCGACTCGTTGAGCGCGGTTCGCACCATGCCCGGCGCGATCCCGTTGACCCGGACGCCGTGGGGCGCGAGGTCCTTGGCGAGGCATTGGAGGAAATTGATCTGGGCGGCCTTGGCGGCGCTGTAGGGCGGATCGGTCTGGGACCCGATCTGGCCGGCGACGGAGACCAGGACTTGGAGGGTGGCGCCGTGAGTGGGGGCGGCTTCGCCGGATTCGATCAGTTGCGGGGCGAAGGCGTGGGCGGTGTGGACGAATCCCATCAGGTTGACGTCGAGCACGCGGCGCCAGTCGGCGGGTTCCAGGCGGGTGAAGGGAAAACCGAACTTTCCCGAGCCGATCCCGGCGCAAAAGACGACATGGGCGGCCGGTCCCATGGCATTGCGGAGATCGCGCGCGGCGTCGTTCATCTCCGCCTCGATGGAGACATCGGCCGCCTCGGCGAAGACGGCGCCCCCGTGCCGCCGCGCGAGTTCGTCGGCCACGGTGTCGATGTGGGGATCACGATCGACCAGCCCGACCCGCGCGCCCTCGGCCGCGAAGGCGTCGGCTATGGCGTGACCGATGCCGCGGGCGGCGCCGAGGATGACGGCATTCTTGCCGGAGAGGGAGAGATCCATTCGCGTGAGCAGTTTTCAGTTTTCAGTTTTTTGGTCCCAGGAGAGGTGGCGATCGAACAGGGTGCCGAAACGCTGGTAGTCGTGGAAATCAACGGCTTCGGCTTTCCAATGGGCGACGGCGGCATCGTAGGTCCGTCGAAGCTCCTCGAGCGTCTCCTGTTTCGAGGTGTCGGCGACGTAGTTGATCAATTCGAGCGGATCTTCGGCCAGGTGATAGAGTTCCTCCGTCGCCTCGAAGTCACCCTCGGCCCAGGGCCAGTAGACGTATTTCCAGTCCCTGGTGACGACACCGAAACTGTGGACTTCCTTCGGTCCCCAGACATTGATCAGGGGCAGGAACTCGTGGATGGCGCCGTTCGCGGGAGCGTCCAGCAGGGGAAGCAGGCTTTTCCCATCAAGTCCCTCGGGGACCGGCAGACCGGCGAATTCCAGCGGACCGTGGTCGAAGTTGCAGCCGGTCCGATACTCGAAGTTGCCGGTGAGGATGCTGGCCCGGCTCGCCATGCAGATGGCGGTGGTGTCATAGTGGGAGTCGAACACGATTCCGTCGGCGGCGAGCCCGTCGATGTTGGGCGTCCGCACGTCCCGGTTCCCGTAGCAACCGAGCGAGTAGGTCGCCTGGTCATCGGCGAGCAGGAAGACGAGGTTGGGACGGTCGTCGGCCACGGTGGCGATCGGGGCCGCCAGGAGGAATGCGAGGGATAGGGTGAGTGGCAATTTCATGGACTGGGATGAAGCAGTCTGTCCCACTTTCGGGGGAATCGACAAGGCCGGAAAGGCGGGTAGGGTTCCGTCATGAAATCCTCTCCCTCCCTTTCTCCCCTGGTCCTGGTCGCCGCTCTCGCGATGATGGTGTCGGCCTCGGTCGCCCAGGACGACGACTATCCCAGGCGCGAGGCGGTGGAAAGCCGAACGCGCGCGGGGCTTCCCAATTTTTTCGGCAAACTGCGGGCGGACGGCAAGAAAGAGCTTCGGGTCGCCTACCTGGGCGGTTCGATCACGGCGGCTCCCGGTTGGCGGGTGAAATCGCTGGAGTGGCTGCGGGAGCGCTATCCCGACGCCGAGCTGTCGGAGATCAACGCGGCCATCGGCGGCACCGGATCGGATCTCGGGGTCTTTCGGCTCGAGCAGGACGTGCTCCGGCATCGACCGGACCTGATGTTCGTCGAGTTCGCCGTCAACGATGGCGGGGCGCCGCCGGAGCGGATTCACCAGGCGATGGAAGGGATCGTTCGCCAGACCTGGCTGGCCGATCCGGAGACGGACATCATCTTCGTCTACACCTTGAGCGAACCCTTTCTCGCCGATCTCCAGGACGGGGCCTTCTCCCTCTCCGCCAGCGCCATGGAGGAGATCGCCGATTTCTACGGCATTCCCTCGATCCACCTCGGCATGGAAGTGGCGGCGATGGAGAAGGCGGGCACCCTGATCTTCAAGGGTGAGAAGCCCAAGGGAGCGGCGGTTTCCGAGCCCGGGGCGCCGATGCTTTTCTCCACCGATGGCGTCCATCCGCTGGTGGAGACCGGGCACGAACTCTACCTCGACGCCATCGCCCGTTCCTGGGAGAAGCTGGAGAAATGCCCGGGGTCGCAGGAGCCGAAGCCGCATGAACTCGGTGACCCGATGCGCGAGGACAACTGGTCCGACGCCAAGCTGGTGCCGTTCTCGGAATCGATGCTGAGCGGAGGCTGGCGAAAGTTGGACAACAGCGGCGACGGCGACCCTATCGCGAGGCGCTTCGCCCGCCTCATGCCCGAGATGTGGTTGGCGGAGAAACCGGGGGCGAAGCTGGAGTTCCGTTTCCGCGGCAGCGTGGTCGGCATCTACGACATCGTGGGGCCGGACGGGGGACAGCTCACGGTGGTGCTCGACGGCGGGGAGCCGAAGACGATGCGCCGGATCGACGGCTACTGCACCTACCACCGGCTCAGCAAGCTCCAGGTGGGCAGCGGGCTCGATCCCGAGACGGAACACGTGGTGAGCTTCACCCTCGACAGCGAAGCTCCGGACAAGAAGGGGATCCTCTTCGAAAAGAACCGGCCCGACCTGGAGAAGAACCCGGACAAATATGCCGACAATGTCTGGCACGCGGGCTCCATCATGCTCATCGGGGAGATCGTGGAATGAAGCGCCTGACGTCGGTTTCGATCGGCCTCGTGCTGATCGCGCTTCTTCCCGTGGCCGGTCGGGCGGCGGATCCGTTGCCCGAGGGCGGAGCCCTGGCCGGGGAGCGATTCCGGGTGCTCATTTCCACCGACGCCGGTGGCAGCGACGACGACGATCTCCAATCGCTGGTTCACTATTTCGTCCACGCCGATCTCTTCGACACCGAGGGCCTGGTTTCCTCGCCACCGGGAGCGGGGCGGGCGGAGGATATCGAGGAGGTGATCGCGGCCTACGCCGAGGATTTTTCCCGGCTTCGCAAACGCCGCAAAGGCTATCCGGATCCCGACAGTCTCTTGAAGATGGTGAAACAGGGGGCGGCCGATTCGGCGCCGAAAACCGGCTTCTCCGAACCGACCGAGGGTTCGCGTTGGATCGTGGAGCGAGCCCGTCACGAAGATCCGGCGGGACGTCCACTCTGGGTGCTGGTCTGGGGATCGATCACCGACGTGGCGCAGGCGGTGCATGACGCACCGGACATCAAGGAGCGAATCCGGGTCTACTACATCGCCTCGTGGAATCGCCAGATGGACCCCAACGCCTACCGCTACCTCGACAAGAGTCATCCCGATCTCTGGATGATCCAGTGCGAGACGGCGTTCCGCGGCTGGTACCAGGGCGGAAACCAGGCGGGCGATCTCGACAACCGCCGCTTCGTCGAGGAACACGTCCGCGGCCACGGGGCGTTGGGTGACTACTTCGCGAGTCGTCACGCTGCGGGAGCCAAGGCCGGTGCCATCAAGATGGGCGACACACCCTCGGTGGCCTACCTGTTGCGCGGCGATGCCGACGATCCCACGACGCCGAGTTGGGGCGGCCGATTTCAGCGAAAGGAAGGGCGCCCCCATTGGTTCATCGATCGAACCGAACCCGAACTCGCCGAGGGCGACAAGAAGGGCGCCCGCACCGTGAGTCGCTGGAGAGAGGAGTTCCTCCGCGAGTGGCAGCGGCGCATGGATGATTGTCGGGGGTAGGGGAAAGGGCCGCGGTGGGCAGAACGAGGACGGGGAGACCGCTGGATGGCGCAAACTGCGATCCACCGTCTCTGGCGACGCAGGTCACCAGTGGCAACGAGCCTGCCGTCGAACTTGAGACTCGCCCCTCAAGAGACTGTTGAAAAGCTCTGAAACGAAAAACCAAAGGCTATGGAGGGGGATGAACTTCCGGCTTCGCGGGATAGCCCTTTCCAGTGTCCCTTCGGGCTGCGGCCCTTTTCCCACCTGCCTTCATTGCGAATCGGTCAGGTAGCCGGCTACCTTTCCTCATCGCGCCTCGTCAGGCGAAAAAATGACTCGCAGTTTTTCCTTCCATAGTTTTTCAACCGTCTCTCAATGCGGCACCCGCCGCACGTCCTCGAAAACGATCTGCTTCACGCCCTTGGGCGGTTCGAGGGCATCGGCGATGCGAGCATGGAGTTGCCGGGCCAGCTTTGCGATGGTCTCCGCGTGCTCGGGGCGCCCGGCGAGATTGACCATCTCGGCGGCATCGCTCTCGTGGTCGTAGAGTTCCTTCCCTTCAGCGCCCTGTTCGCCCCACTCGGTGTAGCGCCAGCGGTCGGTGCGCAGGCTGTAACCATTTTCATACTGGGAAAGGGCCGATTTCCTCGGACTCGCGGTCACGTCCTTCAAGGCCGGAACCAGGCTGACTCCCGACACGGATTCCGGGGCCTCCACGCCGCACAGTTCCGCCAGGGTGGGGTAGATATCGACCATTTCCACCGGCGTCTCGACCACGCCGCCCTTTGCCTCGACACCGGGCCCGGCCATGATCAGGGGAACGCGGGTG
>JAUIGT010000263.1 GCA_030432615.1 Verrucomicrobiia bacterium | reverse complement strand
TGGAAGGTGGTGGCTCGAAGCGACCGGGTCTTCATCAAGAAATTCGAGGACGAGACCAACCTGCGCTGCACCCTGCTGGTCGATCAGAGCCAGTCGATGGGCTACGGTTCGTCCGACTACACCAAGGCGGACTATGCGGCGACGCTGGCGGCCACGCTCGCCTACTTCCTGATGGGGCAGGGCGATGCCGTCGGCCTCGCGACCTTCGATGAAAAGCCCGACCAGGCCATTCCCGCCCGCAATCGTCCCGGACACCTGCGCCGGCTCATGATGCGGCTGGAACAGGCGCCGCGGGGACAGGGGACCGATCTCATCGCCCCGCTCCGGGCGATCTCGGACCTGATCACCCGGCGGGGCGTCTTCGTGCTCATCTCCGATTTGCTGGCGCCGATCGAGGAACTGGAAACGCACCTCGGCTACCTCGCCGCCGCGGGCCATGACCTCGTCATTTTCCACACTCTTGACCGAGCGGAGCTGGAATTCACCTTCGACAAGGCCACTCACTTCCGCGATGTCGAGACCGGCCAGGATCTTTACATCGATCCCGAGGTCGCCCGGGCCGGCTACCTGAAGAAGCTGAATGCCCATCTCGACGCCCTCCGCGGTATCTGCGACCGCAACCGGATCGACTACCGCCTCGTGCCCACCGACGAGGCGCTGGAACTGTCTCTCTTCGATTTCATCCGCAACCGCAAGGACGCCGGCATGCTGCCCGCCCGCGCGGTGAACCGAGCCTGAGTCCGTTGTCCGAACCGATGATCCGTTTTCAGGCGAAAGCGCTGGTCCTGCTGACCTTCTGCCTGCTCGGCGGCGCCGGGTGTGGATCGGTGAAACCGGTGACCGTGCAGGAGCGCGAGGTGTCGTTTGCTCCGTTCGAGGAATACCGGGTCGGATCCGAGTCGCTGCGGGAGTTCGTGCTGGCGCGGACCGCGGCCCTGGTCAACATCGATGCCCTGGAGGTTTCGGGGAACGAGGGGGAATCGGACCTGTTCGTCGGCGGCGAACAGAAAGCCGGTGGAGAAACCGTGCTGGCGTCCGCGGCGGCCATCGATCGTCGCGGCTATTTCGTCACCGCGGCCCATTGCGTCGAGGACCGCGAGGTCAGCCTCTTTTTCTGGAACGGGGAGAAGCCGGCGGCGGCTCCGGCTCGGGTGGTTTTCGCGGGGAAACGTCCCTACGGTGGGTCGGACTTTGCCGTTCTGCACGTTCCCGTGAAGCTGCGGAACGTCTTTCGCTGGGGACCGGTGCCCGAGCCGGGTGCCGAGGTGATCAGCGCGGGCGGCTATGCTCCCGACTCCCCCTCCGACGATCCCTACCTGCAATTCACGCTCGATCCGGTGGGAGGAACGATTCAGCAGGTCGAGAATCACGCGCGCGGAGGATTCCGATCCCGGATCCTGAGTCACGATTCGCCGCTCAAGCGCGGGAACAGCGGTGGTCCGCTGGTCGATGCCCGGGGCCGTCTCCTCGGGGTGAACACCACCGGGGCCGCCGCGATCCCCTGGCTCGGCGGCTGGAACCACGAGTTTCCCCACGCCATCCGTCCCGATCTCGAGTGGCTGCGCGCCCTCATCGAGGAGGACGCCGAACGCGAATCCGTTTCCGGCTGAACCCGGTAGCCCGAAAACTGAAACCGACAACTTCCCGTGAGCTTTCTCTTTCCCCTCTACCTCCTTGGCGCGGCCGCGATCGCCATTCCGATCCTGCTGCACCTGCGCCGGCGTCCGCCGAAGGAACACCAGACTTTCAGCTCGCTGATGTTCCTGGAGAAATCGCCGGAGCGCCTCACCCGTCGGACCCGGATCGAGCGCTGGCTGCTGCTGGCCCTGCGCTGTCTCGCCCTCATCCTGCTGGCCTTCATGTTCGGACGTCCTTTCCTCCGCTCCTCGACCCTGCCGTTGGAGGAGGGCGAGGGTAGCCGGGTCGTTGTCCTCGTCGATGGCAGCGCCTCCATGCGCCGGGCCGATTTGTGGGCGCGCGCGATGGAGCGGGCGCGCGAGGCCTTGAAGAAAACCGGTCCCGCCGACGAGGTGGCGCTCGTCCGTTTCGACGACCGCTTCGTGGTCGAGCGTTCGTTTTCCTCCTTCGCCGATCTCTCGGGCACGGCGCGCGCGGCGGCCATCGATGACTGGACTTCGGAGAATCCGGAAGGCGGCGGCGAGACGGCACCCGCCTTTCCCAGTTGGCGAAAGACGAACCTCGGCGACGCCCTCACCGGCGCGGCCGACCTGATTTCCGATGCTTCCGTGCAGCGGGAAATGGAAGACCAACGGATCGTCGTCGTCAGCGATTTCCAGGAAGGCGCCGAGCGCGACTCGCTCAATCGCTACGCTTGGCCGGAGACGATTCAGGTCCGCCCCGTGGTCATCGACGCCGAAGGCGCCAGTGGAAACCTCGCGCTTCACCTCGTGGCCGCCACCAACGGTGCGGAGGATTCCGAGGAAGCCGAGGCGCAGAAGAACGGCATCCGTCCGCCGCGCCGCCGGGTGCGCGTCACCAATGGTCGGGACAGCACTACGGAGAACTTCTCGCTCGCCTGGCAGGGGCAGCCGGCGTCGAAGGTGGACGGTTTTCTCCCCGCCGGAGCCAGCCGGGTGATGCCGGTGCCGCCCCGGCCCGACGAGAGCGCTGACGGGATTCTCGAGCTGTCGGGCGACGACCAGGGTTTCGACAACCGCGTCTACCTCGCGCGCTCCCAGCCCCGTCCGGTGCGACTGCTCTACCTCGGGAGCGAAGCCTCCGCCGAGGATGTCGGCTCGCCGCTCTTCTACCTGAGCCGGGCCATGCATCGCACCGCGTCCGTCGATCCCTCGGTCGAGGGAGTCCCGTTCGACGAGTTCATGGCTGCTCCGGCGCGACTGGAGCAGGCCGAGGTGGCGGTGCTGCGGGTCGGCAAGGAAACGCCGGTCGAATTGGCGCGGCGTATCGGCGATTTCGCCGCCGGGGGAAATCTCGCCATCGGCATCGTCAGCGAGGGGGCCGAGGCGGCCACCGTCGCCGCTCTGTCGGGAATCGAGGGACTCCAGCTGAGCGAAGCCGAGGTTGATGATTATGCCATGCTCGCGGAAGTCGATTTCGACCACCCGGTCCTGGCGCCCTTCGCCCAGGCCCAGATCCGCGATTTCACCAAGATCCACACCTGGAGGCATCGCGACCTCGTGCTGCCGGAAGCCGCCGAGGAATCGGTGCGCGTGCTCGCCCGCTTCGACAAGGGCAGTCCCGCCTGGGTGGAAATACCCCGGGGCGAGACCGGCGGTCGCCTGGTGTTGTTCCTCTCCGGCTGGGAGCCGCGCGAGAGCCAGTTGGCGCTGTCCTCGAAGTTCGTGCCCCTGGTCTACGGGCTCCTCGGCCAGGCCGGCTTTTCCGCGGTGGCCGAGCCGACGCGTTATGTCGGCGATCCGCTGCCCCTGCCGCGGAACGAATCGGGCGTGACCGTGACCCTGCCCGGCGGCGACGCGGTGACCCCCGAGTCCGGCGCCGAGCAGTTCGACGCCACCGAGACGCCCGGATTCTACGTGGTAAATTCCGAGGACATGCTCGAGCGCGACCAGGCCCGGGTCTATGCGATCAATCTGCCTCCCGACGAGAGTCGGGTGGAGCCGGTCGACCCGGTGGTGGCGCTGGGTGAATTCGGTATCCCGGTCGAGGAAATCGGTCCGGATGCCGTCGCCGACCCCACCGCCGCCGGGCTTACCGAATCGCAGCAACGGCGCATCGAGGCCGAAGAGAAGGAGCAGAACCAGAAACTCTGGAAATGGTTGCTCGTCGCCGTCCTCGCCATCCTGTTGATGGAAACCTGGCTCGCCGGTAGGCGCGGCGCGCGTGTCCGCGAGGCGGTTGCGGCCTCGTAAAGAGGGGATTCAACGTTCGCGCGGCGGCGGGAAGGGCGGTCGTCCCTCGTCCCCGGGACCGCGAGGTGGTGGCGGCGGACGAAAGCCTCCACCAGGTCGGTTTCCACCCGGGCCGCGCATTTCCTCCCGCATCGGGACCGGGGTGCCGCGAAACAGGCGCGGGATCACCGGCCATTCCTCGGTCAGGAAATAGGCGTAGGTGCCCTCGGGATATTCGGGCGTGACACAGAAGCGGCCGTTGCATTCATCGAGCTCGCCGAGCCCCTCCACGTATTCGTAGTCCTGCACGAAAGTGCCGTCGTGGCGTCCGCCTGGACCGTCCGGCTCTTCGGGACGGGCGTCTTCTTTCAGGCGATAGCTGGAGCGCAGTTTCACGATGCCCGAGCCGGCGTCCTTGGGATCGCGGTAGCCGTGGAGCGCGTAGATCGGGAAGCCGTCCGCCGCCCACCCGATCTGGGGCGAGTGGCGATTCGCGGTGACGCCCCGCTGTTTCAGGTAGAGCGTCGGCAGGCCGTGATAATGGTAAGCGCCGGTCGGTTGGACGTGGGCGTGGTTCTCGTCGATCCCCAGCGGAACCGCGCCGCCGAGCGCCTCGTAGGTCCAGCCGAGCGAGGGGTCGCCCTGCCAGAACTCCGCCGCGCCGGGATCGAACATCACGCCGTTGAGCGCGATGCCGAACGGTCCGCGCATCGAGGACACCTTCGCCGCCGGTTTCGGATCGGCGGGAATGACGAGGTCGTAACCCTGAGGCGCGATGGCATTGGGATTGCCGCGATTGGGAAACGCGCCCACGCGATGATCGGGAATCCCGTTGGCTTCCACGTGGCGGCCCCCGCGATCCGATTCGAACGAGGCCTCGCTTTGCGTCGGTGGCGACTGGTTGGCCGGCACCAAGGTCAGCGGCGACACCGAGTTGGCCGTGTGCTGCCGCATTCGGGGCGGTCCACCGCCGGGCCGCTGCTGGGCCAACGCGCCGAGCAACGCCACGGCGAGGGTGCCTGCGATCGAGAAAACGAGGAAACGGGAATTCACGGGTTCATTCCATCAAACCACGCGAACATGCGCAAGTCGCGGGCAGCACCATCGCGGAGGTCGCAAAAACCTGAACGTGCGGTGGGGCCGGGACGCGTCCACTGTCGAATCGTGGGATGGCTCTCCAGAGGCGTCGAACCCGCCGCGGCAGATCAGGGCATCATCATCGGGTAATCCGGAAATTCCGGTCCCGTTTCCCGGTAGCGGGAATGAAGGAAGGTGACGATGTCGCACATCTGCTTCACCGTCATCACCGAGTTGAAAGTCGGCATCGGGGTGGTCGGTTCCTTCCCTTCGGGGACGTTCTGTTTCTCGGCGTAGGATTCGGCGACGTGGTGTTTCGGGTTGATCACCGAGGTCACCAGTTCGCCGTAGGTCTTCACCTTGCGGACCTCGCCCCCGATGACCTGCCCGGTCCCGGCCTCGATCTCGGGAAACTCGACGCCGACCACCGAGTGGCACTGGGTGCATTTCAGTTCGGAAAAAGCGACTTTCCCGGCCTCGACATCGCCCGCCGGCAGGGCGAAGCCCTTCGATTGTCGGGTTTCCTCGTTGCAGGAGGCGAGGATCAGGATCGCGAAGGCTCCGCCGAAGAGAGCCCTGGTATGAGTGCCGATTTGGTTCCTATTCATGGCAGCATGGATGTGGGGTTTCTTGATCGAATTCTGACCGACACGGCGCCCGCGAGGCGCTGCAGCGGTTGCGGGAAACCGGTCCGATTTTGAAAAAAGTGCGCGGCTATTCCGCCGGCTTGCCGAACCGCTTTTCTCGCTGGGCGTGGTAGAGATTTGCCGGGTGGAGCTTGTCGGGATCGATCTCTTCGAACCAGGGGCGCCCCGTTTCCTGCTTTCCCGGTAGGCGGATCGGCCAACCCACGAAGACGGTCTTCCGATCCTCGGGCGCCACCGAATGCTTGACCCACGACTTCTGTTCGGGAAGCGAGAGATTCTCGCCCCGTATGTTCCAGAAGACCCCACCCGAGCAGGAACCGTAGAAGTTGTTTCGCCAGATGAGCGTTCCTTCCCCGGCATCGATTTCGGTGAAGAGGATGTTCTCGATGTCGTCCTCGTGGGTGTGAAAATCGAAGTGCAGGTTGGGACCGCGGCAGTTCGAGAAGACACAGTGATTGGCCCCCGGATTGATTCCCAACTCGTGGTGGAATCGGTTCTCGAAGGTGATGTCGTCGGCGACGCACCACGATGATCCACCGCCGAAGAGAATCGCGTGATGACCCGAGACGCCCTCGTTGTTCTCGAAGTCGCTCTCGCTGGGGCGCCCTGGCGTGCTGCGAAAAAGGATGTCCTGGAGGGTGAGGTGCTTCCCGTTGTTCACGAGGATCCCCGAGTCGACATCGACGAGCGTCACGTTCCGAACCCAACCGTTTTCCATGTCGCGGAAGAAGAGCCCGTTCCGGCCCGGTTCCTTCCAGTGAACGTCGTATCGACCGCCGTCACCCCGGATGGTGAGGTTCTCGACGCCGACTTCCGAACAGTCCTGGAACCAGAGGAAACCTCCCGACCACGACCACTGCGAGGTGGGCCGCCCGTTGCCGGTCGTCTGGGGCCAGGGATGGATTTCCTGCAGCCCGACCCCGAGCAGGAGCACCGCGCCGTCGCGGCTCTCGCCCCGGATCACGAAACGACTCTTCGGGAGCGGCTTGACCCAGGTATCGACCATCTCGTTGACGCCGAGCCAGTCCATCAGCCGGTAGGTTCCGTTCGGGACCAGGACCGCCGCGTCCTCCGGGCAGGCCGCGATCGCCTTTCGGAAGGCCTCGGTGTCGTCGGCCACGCCGTCGCCCACGGCCCCGTAGTCCTTCACGTTGACCCCGACCTCCCAGTCCGGGAAATCATTGGCGCCCTCGTGGTATCCGGCGGTGGAAAAGTCGAGCAGGGTGCCGTCCTCCGGCGTCCAGGCTTCGCCGTCCTTTCCCCACAGTTTCGAGAACACGGCGCCGGGGGGCGGGCCGCTCGCCTGCTCCGCGACCCAGCGCCGGTCGGCCTCGGAGAGTCGGTCCAGGGGAAGCGTGAATCGCTGCCCGTCCGTTCGCCGAATCGTGACCGACTCCTCGTCTCCCCCGATGAACTCGGCTTCGAGTTTCTGGCCGTCGGTCGAGGTCCAGGTGCGCAATTCTGCCCAGGCGAAATGGGTCAGGCAGAGAGTGACGGCCAGGAAAGAACCGGCCGACGACAGGCGTGGCGGCGACATGAGTCCAGACTGCAGGGAATCGTCGGCGGAGTCCAGCCTGAAGCGGCTTGATGGTTGCCATCGTTCGCAAACGAGCGGGCGAATCCGGGATCGGAAAGAAAGAAGAGAGAAGGTTCGGTTTCAGCGGGAAACGGCTTTCGCCATCGCCTCGGGATGGTGGTGATTCTGCCGTCCGCCGAACGTCAGGTGGGCGATATCGCAGGTTTCGGGATGCCATACCAGGCGCCATTCCTGCCGGAGCTTCGCGCCGGTGGTGGTGTCTTCCTCCTCCACGTAACCGTAGGCGTCGAGGTAACCATTCTCAGCCGGAGAGATGCCGGCGGCGGCGGCATCGAGGTCGGCGAATTCCGCCGTAGCCGGAACCTCGAGTTGTTCGCGGATCGTGGAGACGGCGGTGCGGTAGTGATCTTGAAGGGTGAGTTCGTCCCGGTTTCGTTGACCGACCTCGGAGGGGGTGAGAATGCTCGCGAAGACGAAGAAGAAGGGAATCGACAGGATCAGCGCCCCGACGATCGCGACGGACGAACCGACCGGGACTTTTTGTCCGCATCGCGGGCACTTCTTCGCCTGCCGATGGAAGACTTTCCCGCACCGGCATCGGAACGAGGTCGGCGGAAGCTTGCTGGGAATCCTTTTTCGTCGATACGGCACCGGAAGGAGGGAGGGTTTCTGCTCCCCACTGATCCTGACGAAACCGCACGCTGGTGCAAGCGGATATTCAGGACGCCGTGCAGTCAATGCGAGGACTTTTCAGCCCCTCGAGCATCTGAGAGCGAAGCGACTTTGGGGCGATCAGAATGCCTCGTTGAGATTCTCGGCGCTGAGAAGACGATTGCGTGCCGTGTAGCGGGGGGCTTGAAGCGCCTTGACCGTGCTCTTGGGAACGAGTTGGACCGGTTTCTTCAAGATTTCCGCCGGCCCTTCGAAGATGAGCTCGTATTTTCCGGAATCTTTGTAGGGCTGGATTTTTGCCACCTTGGCGATGTGAGTGATGGCGGAAATGGGCGCCACTTGGTAGGCCGCGATCCAGCGGATCTGCGGGATCATGGCTGCGCTCATCCGGATCTGGTACCAACGGTTTTCGTCGAGAAACGTTTCAGCGAACCCGTCTTGCTGAGCCGGCACAACCACGGTGTCCAACTCGGCCGGGTCCAATTGTGGCAGGCTCGATCCCTCGTCCGATGCATCCACGTCACTCAATAGGGGATCGAACTTGTAGATCACTTCACCCTCGGCAGACCGAAATCGTTCCAAGGTGAGGAGTTCGACGGGAAATCGAAACTTCTCTTTGAGGACGTTCTCGAGCTCCTCGTTGAGATTGTCGATGATCACGAGCGCGTTGAACGCCTCCTTGCGGTGAACCATCTGCTCCAGCAGGTAGTCCACGTTCTCGAAACTGTTCTTGGTGGCATAGGCGACGACCTGCGCCTCGGCGTCGGGGTTTTCCTTGAGCGCC
>JAUIGT010000262.1 GCA_030432615.1 Verrucomicrobiia bacterium | reverse complement strand
CACCGCCGACCGGTAGATACGACCATAGGGTGCCCAACGTCAGGATGCTGAATGCCCCGACCGACTGGATGTGACTCGTCACCTGGAAATCAAAATTGAAAGATTCTTAATTATAAAATTTATTGTTTTTGATTTCAATTATAAATATTATGATTGTGAACTTTTCGAAAGATGGCTTGGTTCTTCGCCTGATTTCAGTCGATCGCTGCGTTAAGATCGACCCATGACCTGGCTCTGGATCTCGTTCGCCGTCCTCCTGCTTGTTCTTCTCGCCATTGTGGTCTGGGACGTCACCCAGAAGAAGCACGCCATCCTGCACAACTTCCCGATCCTCGGCCATTTCCGCTACGTCCTCGAGGCGATCGGACCGGAACTCCGGCAATACATCGTCACCGACAACGACGAGGAACGCCCATTTTCCCGCGATCAACGGCGCTGGGTCTATGCGTCATCCAAGGAGCAGAACAACTACTTTGGATTCGGCACCGACAACGATCTCCAGAACTCGCCGAACTACCTGATCGTCAAGCATTCCGCCTTCCCCCTGAACCACCCGGCTCACCCGGGCGAGCCCGGCTACGATCCGACTTTCCGGCTCCCGTGCGCCAAGATCCTGGGCGCCCATCGCGAGCGCACCAAGGCCTTCCGCCCGGATTCGCTGGTCTATGTCTCCGGCATGAGCTTCGGCTCGCTCGGATCCGCCGCCGTGGAAGCGCTCAACCGGGGATGCAAGCTGGCCGGCGCCCTTCACAATACCGGGGAAGGTGGTCTCTCGAAACATCACCTCCACGGCGCGGACGTCATTCTCCAGGTCGGCACCGCCTACTTTGGTGTCCGCGATCGCCAGGGAAACTTCTCCCTCGACAAGCTCATCGAGACCGTCGAGGCCCATCCACAGATCCGCGCCATCGAGATCAAGCTCAGCCAGGGCGGGAAACCCGGCCTCGGCGGGTTGTTGCCGGGAGAAAAGGTCACTCCGGAAATCGCCGAGGCTCGCGGCATCGAAGTCGGTGTGACCTGTGCCAGTCCTCCCGGCCACTCGGCTTTCCACGACGCCGACAGCCTCCTCGATTTCATCGAAAAGATCGCCGCCGCCACCGGCCTGCCCGTCGGCGTCAAGTCGGCCGTGGGCGAGACCGCTTTCTGGACCGACCTGGCCCGCCTCTCCGCCACCACCGAGAGGGCCCCCGATTTCATCGTCATCGACGGCGGCGAGGGCGGCACCGGAGCGGGCCCGCTGGCCTACACCGATCACGTGGCCCTGCCCTTCAAGCTGGGCTTCACCCGCGTCTACCGCGAGTTCCTCCGCCACGGCATGCAGGACAAGATCGTGTTCGTCGGTTCGGGCAAACTCGGCTTTCCCATCGAGTCGCTCCTCGCGTTCGCCCTCGGCTGCGACATGGTCGCGGTGGCACGCGAAGCCATGCTCGCCATCGGTTGCATCCAGGCCCAGCGCTGCCACACCGGCCACTGCCCCACCGGCGTGGCCACGCATCATCCGTGGCTGATGGCGGGACTCGATCCCACCCTCAAATCGGCCCGACTGGCCAACTACCTCGTCACCCTGCGCCGGGAACTGCTCAAGCTCAGCCACAGCTGCGGGGTCGAGCATCCCCACCTCGTGACCCCGGATCACTTCGAGATCCTCGATGATCGCTTCGGCTCGGCCTCGCTGGAAACCGTCTTCGGTTTCGATCAGGCCATCCCCCGGCCCGACGACGACGATCGCCTCGCCATCAGCGAACTCATGCACCGCGCGCCGGCGAAGAACTGAAGCCGCCGAGGCGACACGTCACGCGATCCAGTCGTCGATCACCTTGCCGCCGACATCGGTGAGGCGGAAATCGCGCCCCTGGAAGCGATAGGTCAGCTTCAGGTGATCGAGCCCGAACTGGTGCAGCATGGTGGCGTGGAGATCGTTGATGTGGACCGGCTTGTCGACCACGTCCCAACCGATCTCGTCGGTCTCCCCGTAGACCATCCCGCCCTTGAGGCCCCCGCCGGCCAGCAGCGTGGTGAAACAGAACGGGTGATGGTCGCGCCCCGTGTTCGCGTTGCGCCCCGGGCGATTCTCCCCGAGTGGCGTGCGTCCGAATTCCGCGCCCCACACCACCATGGTCGAGTCGAGCAGACCGCGCTGTTTCAGATCCTTGATGAGCGCCGCGATCGGTTGATCGACCGCGCCCGCGTTGTAACCGTGGTTTTTGTCCAGTTCCGAGTGCTGGTCCCAACTGGCGTGGATGATGTTGATGAACCGCACCCCGCGCTCAACCATGCGGCGGGCCAGGAGGCAGTTCCGCGCGAAGGTGTCGTAGGTCGGCAGTCCCGGCAGGGTACCGCGAAAACCCGATCCCTCCGGTTCCGGTCGGCCCACGCCATACATCTCCAGGGTGGACTTGGATTCCCCGGAGAGTTCGACCAGTTCCGGCGCCGCCGTCTGCATCCGGTTGGCCAGCTCGTAGTTGGCGATCCGGCTGGCGATCTCGGGATCGTGCACCTCCTGGTAGCGTTGCTGATTGAGGTCCTTGATCGCATCGAGGCCGGCGCGTTGCAGTTCCGGCGGCAGCCCGTCCGGGTTCTTCAGGTTCAGCACCGGTTCGCCCTGGTTGCGGAACAGCACGCCGGCGTATTTCGAGGGCAAGAATCCCGACTGCCAGAGCGTCGATCCCCCCGACGAGCCGCGCCCCGCGGTCAGGACCACGTAACCGGGCAGGTTCCGGGACGGCGAACCCAAACCGTAGTTGAGCCACGATCCCATGGTCGGCATGCCGAAGCGGGAGACCCCGCACTGCATCATGAGCTGGCCGGGGTGGTGATTGAATTCCTCGCTGTGCAGCGAGCGGACCATGAGGATATCGTCCGCGCAGCTGCCCAGGTTCGGCAGCAGGTCGGAAAACTCCATGCCGCTCTGCCCATGTTTCGTCCACTTCCGCGGAGATCCCAGGAGGGTGGCGGTATCCGGCTTGATGAACGCGAAGCGCGCCCGGTCCAGCACCTCCTTCGGCAGTTTCTGCCCGTGGAGTTCGTTGAGCTTGGGCTTGGGATCGAAGAGATCGAGATGCGACGGGGCGCCCGCCATGAAGATGAAGATGCAGGCCTTCGCCTTCGCGTCGTGATGCGGCTTCAACCGGGCGAACTCCGCCGGATCCTTGGCGGTGGCGGCATTGAGCACGCCGTCCTCCGCCAGCATGGACCCGAGCGCAATGCCTCCCAGTCCACTGGCCGAGGTGGTGAGAAATTCCCGTCGCGAGCGGGCGATTCTGGATTCGAACGGGTTCATGGCGGGATGTTCAGCTGCGGGTCAGAAATTCATCGAGATTCAACACCACGCGCAGGGTGGCGATCCAGGCGGCGGTTTCCTCGGCCGAGACCGAATCCACCGCGTAGTCCCCAATGAAGGCCTTGGCCGCCTCGGGGTTCTGCCGATACCAGGCGCGCGAGGTTTCCAGCAGGCTGCCCAGCCGATCCGTTTCTCCCGGTCGCGGCTCACGGGCGAGGCAGAGGCGAAAGGCGTGCCCGATACGAGCGCCGTCATCCGACTCGGGCACGTCTCTCAGCACCCGCCGCGCCAGCGCGCGCGAGGCTTCGACAAAGGTCTCGTTGTTCAGCGTGATCAGCGCCGCCAGCGGCGTGTTCGATCTCGTCCGCTGCACCGTGGTCACGTTCGAATCCGGACAGTCGAAGGTCATCAGGTTCGGATGCGGAGCAGTGCGCTTGAAAAAGGTGTACATGCCGCGCCGGTAGCGATCCTCTCCCGGGCTCACCTTCCACTGGAACGCCGAGTTGTAGTTCACATCGGCCACACCCGGCGGGATCGGGGGAAAGACGCTCGGCCCACCGATCTTGTCGGAAAGGAGCCCGGCCGCCGCGAGAGAAAGATCGCGCACGATCTCCGCCTCGACCCGGAAGCGATTCTGGCGCGCCAGCAGGTGGTTTTTGGGATCGATTGATGCCAACTCGGGCCGATGATCCGAGCTCTGCCGGTAGGTGGCGGACATCGTGATCGTCTTGATGAGCTTCTTCCGCGACCACCCGTTGTCGATGAACTCGGCCGCGAGCCAGTCCAGCAGTTCCGGATGAGACGGCCGATCACCGCGCACGCCGAAATCGTTCAGGGTGGTCACGATGCCTTCGCCGAACAGGTTCGCCCAGATCTCGTTGGTGATCACTCGGGGCGGCAGCGGATTCTCCCCGCTGACCAGCCAGCGGGCCAGGTCGAGGCGGTCGCCGTGTTTCCCTCGATGTTTCACCGGAGGCAGAACCTCCAGCGTATCGGCCGAGACCTCGTCCATCGGCTGCTTGAATTCGCCGCGCCGGAACACATGGGTCGTCCGCCGGTCGCCGGATCGCTCCCGGATGATGCGCACGTCCATCTCCGGCTTGCGGGGCAGTTTCGCTTCGACGGACTTCACCTCGGCCAGGAGCGGAGCCGTCTTCTCGTCGATTCGCGCGAACCACGCCAGCAGCGCGGCCTGTTCCTCGGCGCTGCGCTGGTCGGGCGCCTTCTGGAGCGTGTGCCGCTGCGCCCTCGGAACCACCATCTCCGTGGGCGTGGTCATCGCCGAAATCCGAAATTTCCCGAGGGTGTGCTGCCCTCCGTAGTTCTGATCGAGCACGAGGCTGAACTCGGTGGGTTCCTTCAACACCACCGGTTGAGCCAAGGCGAACACCGCCTCGTGCGACTCGCCCTGCTTCGGCGAAACCGCCCATCCCTTGCGATCCTTGCCGCGAGTCGAATCGGGAGAAATGACGAGATTCGGCTCGAATCCCCCCTGCGCGAAATCGGCCTTCGCTTCCGAGAAGACGAGCGGATTGTAGGCGTAGCCTTTCACGGACAGCGTGAGTTTCCCGAGCACGAAATTTCCCCGCGCCATCCGTCCCGGCCCCTTGCCGCCGAGCGACTCGTCCGCCAGGGCTTCGAGCCGGATCCCGTGGATGGTGCCCGCCGGCAATTTGCCCGTCAGTGTGTAGGTGGCCTCGTTGGGATTGTCTCCGCCGACCAGCACCGTTCCTTCGTCATCGATCGAAAAAGTCACCCCTTTCGGCCCCTCCACCTTGGCCGGCTGGATCGCCGAAAATTCCGGGGACTTCACCGCTTTGCCTTCCGCGATCCACGCCTGCGCGCGGGCCTCCCAGTCGAGCATTCGGTTCTCGAGATCCCGCCGCGCCGCCGTCGCCGCCGCCCGCGCCTTTTCCAGGTGCTCCCGGTGCGCCGTCATGGCGGTCTCGTATTTTGCCCAGGCTTCCTCGGATTCGATCACCTTGGCGTTGGCCTCGTCGCCGTTGTTGAAGTAGGCGAACAGTTGGTAGTACTCGTCCTGCGTGATCTCGTCGTACTTGTGCGTGTGGCAACGGGCGCAGGTGAGGGTCAGCCCCATCCACACCGCGCCCATCGTCTCGACGCGATCCATCACCGCCGCCATTGCTCCTTGTCGGTGCCACCCTCGGTGTTGGTCAGGGTCTGCCGATTGAAAGCCGTCGCCAGCACCTGATCGGGATCGGCCTCAGGCAGCAGGTCGCCGGCGAACTGCTCGATGGTGAAGCGGTCGAAGGGCAGGTCGTCGTTGATCGCGTCGATCACCCAGTCACGGTAGCGCCAGGCGTCCGGACGGTTCCGATCTTTCTCGTATCCGTCGCTGTCGGCGTAGCGCGCCTTGTCCAGCCAGTGACGTCCCCAGCGTTCACCGAAACGATCACTGGCAAGCAGATCATCGATCAACTGGGAAACCGCCGCGTCGCCACCGGTCTCCAGGCTTCTCCGGTACCGCTCCACCTCGTCCGGAGTCGGAGGCAACCCGACCAGGTCCACATGGAGTCGGCGAATCAGGGAAACCGCATCCGCGGGCGGGGACGGCGCGATACCCTCTTCTTCCAGGCGCGCGAGCACGAAGGCATCGATGGGATTCCTCACCCAATCCGCCCGCTTCACGGCGGGAGGTTCCGGCTTCTCCAGATCCGTGTAGGCCCAGTGCTTCGGCCACTCGGCGCCCTCGGCAATCCAGCGACGGAGAGTTTCTTTTTCCTGAACCGTCAGCGGTTCGGCCTTGTCCGGCGGCGGCATGACCTCGTCCGGGTCCTCGGCGTGAATTCGTTCGATCACCGCGCTGGCCTCCGGTTTCCCGGGCACGATGCCGTGGTCGCCGGAGTCGAGTTCCCGCACGGCGAAATCGATTCCCGTGAGGCGGAGACCGCCCTTCTCATCATCGGGACCGTGGCAGAGCAGGCACTTCTCCGCGAGGATGGGGCGCACCTCGGTCTCGAAATCGACCTCGGCGAAAGCGGACGGGATCACGCTCGTCCCGGCCAGGACAAGGACCCCGACGAAATGGGCTGGAGATTTCGTCATCGGTCCCGGAACTGTCCCCGGATCGCCCAACCTGGTCAAGCACGCGCCTGCGCCCCCACCGTTTCATCCAACAGGGTCAAGTGACCGGCCCAACCCTGTAGACTCCTGTCCCGCCAGTCACAGTTCGCCTTTCATCACCTCGATGGCCCGATTGTCGAAGGTGACGGTCAACGCCGCTTCGCCCGCGGCGTTCACCGCCTGCCCGAGGCCCTTCCCTCCGGCGCCCGTCCGATCGTTGTTGGGAAGAAACGTGAGACTGCGGATCGCGGTGATCGCATTGAGCCCGGAACTGTATTTCACACCTTTCCGCAGCGCGACATAGGGCAGGCGCAGCGCGGGCTCGGTCTGAAGGCCGTCTCCCGCGAGGAGCGCCTGGTTGGTCGTGGCGGAGACGCCGGTCAGGGAGCAGGCGATGAGGTAGCGCCCGCCGTCACCCACGGTGACCCGCTGGATGACGCCGACGCGCGCTCCGTCGCCGCCTCCAACGTCGTCCCCCTCGCGCAACAGCCGCGTCAGGGCGCCGGTGGTCGCATCCCAGCAATAGAAGGCGCAGTCGTTGGCGGCGGTGACTCCGGGTCCCGCCAGTTTGAGAAGCAGGAAGACGTCGGACGACTCGGAGGTCCAGAATCCAAGGATACGCGTCGCCTTCACACCTGGTTCGTTCACCGGATCCAGGATCTCGCCACGTTGCACGACCTTGGCGCCGCCTCCGGACTCGGACCAGATGCCCTCGCGGAGCGGCCCCGGCAGTCCCGGTCCGATGAGTGTCGCTCGCCAGACGAGAAAATCGCCCCCGTCCACCGTTTCACCGAGGAAGCCGCGCACCGTTGCCGGTCCCGCGCCACCGACGGCACCCGGAGCCGCGTCACCCTGGCCGGGACCTCCCACGGGATCGCTTAAAAGGTCATCCACGAACAACTGCTGCCTGGTCGAACCATCCAGTCCCGACACCACGAAGGCGCCGAAGCCACGCGCGGTCGTGCCCCGCGACTGGGAGACGCGACCGAAAAATTGCCCGAAGACGTCGAGGCCACCGGGAGGAATCACTCTCCCCTCACCCATGTCGGTGCCGAAGACACTTCCATTCGGGTCCAAGCTCAGAATGCCGGTATCGTTTCCAGAGAAGATGGCGCCCGTGCCGATTCGCATCTGGTAGGCCACCGCCAGATGTCCCGACTGACGAGCCTGCGCCATTTCGAGAAATCGCAGGATTTCCTCGGCTCCCGCTCCACCAAAGGCAAGGGTGGGCCCGGTTCGTAGCATCGGGGCAAAGGGGCCGCTGCCGAACGCGCCGATGGCCTCACGATCACGCGGAGTAACTCCGACTCCCCGCAGGGTCGCGAGGGCGAATCCCACATGCGAATGGTTGGAGACGACTCCTCCAACGCCCGCAATGGAAACTCCGGGTAACCCCACGAACTGGAGGTTCTGGCCCGCCACGGCGAAACCTTCGAGTGGAGAACCGAAGGGAGAAGGGATCGTTTCGCTCCACCCCCCAGTGGCCGTCCCCCGATTCGATCCCGGTCCCAAGAGCCCGGCGCGAAGCGTGGTCTCGCCATCGGGATTGATCAGGACATCCCGGAATGAACTGAACGAAGCATCGACGGCGCCCGGGGCGACGCCCAGCCGCCGCGCGACCGGCGTCATCGGCAACGAACCCACGAGGTCGCCGACCAGATAGAGCGCCCCGGCCCCCGGCGCGGCGACGTTGTCGCCCGGTGCCCCGATCACCGCTCTCGTACCATGGATGGCCAAGGATTTCCCGAAAGAGATGAAGGCCACCGGCACGTCGATCGGCCTAAGTTTCGCCGCCTCGGATAGTTGTCCGCTCCCCGATGCCAAATCGAAAAGATAGACGCCATTGACTTGATCCGTGCTTACGAGAATCCGGCTGCCGGAAATTGCCACCGCGCCACCCAGGCCGTGTCCGGCTCCGAGATCGGACGGCACCAGTTTGGCCACTTGGTCGCCGCTGAGAATATCGAAGACGTAGGCCGCCCCTCGATCGACCCCCGACTCGTCACGCCCCGGTGCGCCCACCACGGCGTGGCGCCCGTCCAATCCGACGCTCACGCCGAACAAGTCGTCGGAAAAACTCTCGTTGGAGAACAACTGCCTCGCCTCGGCAACCACCGCCCCGCCGGCATCCTTCACGGCGAACAGGTAGGCGTTCCCGGAACTCGCGTCCCCTCCGCTGGCTCCATAAGCT
>JAUIGT010000261.1 GCA_030432615.1 Verrucomicrobiia bacterium | reverse complement strand
GAGGGTAAAATAGCGCTCGCTGGTGTCGCGCGAGAGGCTGACGATCCGGGCCGGCCCCTCCTGGGAATCGTCCGCCGGCTGCAACCAGGCCTCGATGGTGATCGCTCCGCTGCGTCTTACCGAATCGATCAATCGGTTGGCGGGATTCTTCGACCGAAGCAGCGTCTTCCCTGAGATCTCGAGAACGCCCTTGGAACGTTTCACCGCCCCGGCATCCCGAATCTCCAGATCAAGCGGTTCTCCGGATTCAGCATGGTCCCGGATCACCTCGCCTTCTGATTCGCGAAAGTCGTAGAGCGCCTGCAATCCCGCCATGGACCGTTCCTGCGCAACTCCCTGAGCCCCGATGCCCAGAAGGGAGACGAAAAGCAGGGGAAAACGAATCACGGATCGCATCGGCGACAAGCTATCGCGACGGGTCCTCCTTGTCACAGGCGAAATGCCGACCCGGCTGGAAACCGGATTCAGGGCAGGAAAATGCCCGCCTTTTTTCCGCTGGCGACCAAACGCTCCACGTCGGTCGTCCGGTGTCCGGCCGACAGGGTAACCCGCAACCTCGCCTGCCCTCGAGGCACCGTGGGATAGCGGATGGCGGGAACCAGGAAGCCCGCCTCGCGCATCGACTCCGCCGCCGAGAGCGCGGCTTCATTCTCCCCGAGAATCACGGGCACGATGGCACTCTCGGCCTTGACGCCCAGCGCGGTCTCCAACAACGCCACGTTCTCCCACAGCCGCTCGCGCAGGACGCTTCCCTCCTCGCCACGGATGCGATCGACCGCCTCGCGGGCGGCGTGCGCGATCGCCGGCGGTGGGGCGGTCGAGTAGATGAAACTCCGCGCCCGGTTGATCAGCAGGTCGATGACGGAACGGCTGGCGCAGAGATAGCCACCCGAGAGTCCGGCGGCCTTGCTGAGCGTGCCCATCTGCAGATCAACGCGCCCATCCTCGATGCCGATTGCCTCGGCCAAACCACGACCGGTTCTTCCGAGGACCCCGAAGGCGTGCGCCTCATCGAGCAACAGCCAGGCGCCATGCTGCTCCTTGAGATCGAGAATGGCTTCGAGAGGAGCGCGATCGCCATCCATGCTGAAGACCGATTCCGTCACCACGAGAATGCGGCCCGCTTCCGTGTCGATCTTTCGCCGCGCCCACGCCAGGTGGCTGGCCAGCTTGTCGAGATCGTTGTGGGGATAGACGCGCAGGGTGGCTCCGCTGAGCCGGGCTCCGTCGATCAGGGACGCGTGGCACAACTTGTCGAGAATGATGGCATCGTCCTTTCCCGCCAGGGCCGAGAGCGTTCCCACCGCCGTCGCGTAGCCGCTGGAAAAGGTCAGGGCCGCCTCGGTTCGCTTGAAGCCCGCCAGGGTCTCCTCGAGATCCGCGTGCGGCGCCAGCGTCCCGCAGATGAGGCGCGAAGCGCCCGAACCCGCTCCATACCGCTCGACGCCCTCGATCAGGGCCGCCTTGGACCGCTCATCGGTGGCGAGGCCGAGGTAGTCGTTGGAGGAAAAATTGAGGTAGTCCCGTCCCTCCCAGCGAACCTCCACCTCCTGCGGCGAATCGATCCGGCGAAGGGAACGCCGCAGTTGGCCGGCCTCCAGCTCCGCCAATTCATCGTCGGGATCTCGCATCGTGGTTCTGCTCGAAATACGGAAAAAGCCACCTCACCCCAACTACCGACCTCTCGCCACTACCCACTACTCACTACCGCCCTCGTCAGGCAGGAAGGCCGTGACCGTCAACAGATCCACCGCCTGCCGCAGCACCCGGTCCCGCAGCATGGGCTTGTCCCAGGGAGTGTCCTCCCCGTTGCTCCGGGCCACGAAGTAGTCCAACTCCGGGTCGGTGCCGGCCACGAGGGCGGCCTCGTTCATCCGCGGGCGACCACGATCGAAAACGAAATCGGCCAGCGGTCGCTCTTCGGAAGCGCGGAAGATCGCCTGCTTCACCTTGGTCGACGAGGTGGTGGCGACATCGGGCTTCACCCCCTGCTGGAACAGTGATTCCCCGTCGGGCAGCACCACCTCCGCCACCGCGTAGCGCAGGATTCGGTCCCCACCGACGGGCACATCGCGGTATTCCACCGTCATCCCCACCGTCTTTTCCCCGATCACGAAGCAGCGCTCGTCCTCGCGCAGCACCGCGGCGATGATCTCCCCCACGTTGCCGGTCTCGCGGTCGATGAGCACGATGACGTCGCGCTTCCACAACTTGGGCGCGTCGCGCGAGGTGAAAAGCCGGGGACGCTCTTCGCGTGGACGTCGAATCTTGAAAAGGATCTCGCCCACCTCCCGGAAGCGGCTCAGGATCGACGAGGCGATCTCGAAATCCGCCATCGCCTGGGGGGAGCGCAGATCGACGATCAGGGTCTGCATCTCCGGCTCGTCATTGAAGCGCGCCAGGGCCTTGTCGAGTTCCTCGATCTCCTCCTTCCTGAACTTTCCGAAGCGAACGTAGCCGATTTCCTCGCTCAGTTTCTCGGAGTAGAACGAGAACGGGGCGTCCTGGGCTTCGCGGCTCGCCTTGGTCAGCAGCATGGCACCGAAGTCGAGCCGTTCGAGCAATCCCTGCATCGCCGCACGGTTCAGTTCCAGGTAGCTGAGGGTATCGTGCTTGATGTAATCGGAGCGAAGGATCCGGAATGCCTCCTGGAGATTGGCCTGGTCGAGTTCATCGACGAGCTGGTCCAGCTTCGCGTCGGCTCGCGAGGCGAGGTCGGCTTCCGTCGGCGCCTCCCCGGCCGCGGTCGGTTCCGCTTCCGACGCTTTCTTTTCCTCCTCCGCCACTCCGACCGACGCGGCGCCGAGAATCAGGCCGCCGGCGATGAGGAGGGACAGGAAGAATCCGTTGGATCGGGAAATCGGGAGTCTTGGTTGCCGCACCATGGCTCAGCCTACCGTGTCCGGGAAATGGTTCAACGCGCGAATCGCGGCCGGCTGCGACCAGGTGTGCGCCTGACCGATGGCGGCGGTGATGTAGCGCTTGGCGGCTCCGACCGCGTCCGGAAGCTCGAGCCCTTTCGCCAGGTTCGCGGCGATCGCGGCCGAAAGGGTGCAACCGGTTCCATGGGTATCGATATTCTCGACCCGAGGGGAGGCGAACCGGTGCATCTGCTCCCCGTCCCAGAGCAGATCCACGGCTTCGGCTCCGGTCTGCCAGTGCCCGCCCTTGATGAGAACCGGACAGGCATAGCGATCGGTGAATTCCCGCGCCGCGGCTTCCATGTCGAGCGCCTTCACGTCCGCCGGATCGCGATTCATGAGCACCGCCGTCTCCGCCAGGTTCGGCGTCGCCAGGGTGGCGATCGGCAACAGGTGCTTGCGGTATTTCTCGATCGCTTCCGGGCGCAGGAGCACATCCCCGGAGCTGGCCACCATCACCGGATCCACCACCAGCGGAGCGGCGCCGGCTCGTTCCTCGAGGAACTCGCACACGACCCGCACCAGTTCCGGCGTTGCCAACATCCCGGTCTTGATGGCCCCGAGCCGAAATCCGGCATCAAGCACCTCCAGTTGTTCGCGCAGCAGTTGCGCGGTCACCTCGTCCCAGGAAACCACCTTGCCGGGGATCTCCGCCACCACCGAAGTGACCGCACAGAGCCCGTAGACATCGTGGGCGGCAAAGGTCTTGAGGTCGGCCTGGAGTCCGGCGCCGGCCGAACTGTCGGAACCGGCCACCGTCAGGGCCACGGGAGGATCAATCTGGGGAACTGGCATGATCGGGAGCAAAGCAGCATTCCGGAAAAATTACGAATTCCAATCTCTCCCGGCACCCGGACGTATCCGTTTTTCTTGCTTTACCCAGGACCCGATTTTTGAAATCCTCAAACCCGTGACGCGAGTCCGCTCCATCTCCAGTCTGGCCGGGTTGCAAGTGAGCGTCGATGAACTGCTCTACATGCCGGGCCTGCAGGCGCCGCCCGAGCGACGTCATCCCTTCGCCTACTACATCACCATCGAGAACCAGTCGGATCGTCCCGTCACTGTCCTCGGCCGAAAATGGATCGTGCAGCAGGAGGAAGGCGGCACCTTGGTGGTGGAAGGGCTCGGGGTTGTCGGGAAAACGCCCCGCCTGCTGCCGGGCGAGAACTTTTCCTACAACAGCTACCACGCCGTCTGCGCCAATGCCGAGGTTTCCGGCGGTTTTCTCCTCGAGGACGACCACGGGCGCACCTTCGCCGCCCGTGTCCCGGACTACCACCTGGAGGTTCCCTTCTGGGCGGCTTGAGAAACGGCCTACCGTTTGCCCACCGGCGGCTTGATCGCGAGCGCCAGCCACCCGATCATCATCGACAGGCCGCCCAGCGGTGTCACCGGTCCGAGCCATTTCGCGTTTTCCAGCAGGCACAACCCGTAGATGCTGCCGGAAAAGAGAATCACTCCGACCAGCCAACTCCAGAACACCACCTTCTGCCGCCGTCCGCTCAGGCCCAGCGCCGCCAACGCCACGCCGTGAACGATCTGGTAGAAAACGCCGGTGTGCCAGGTATCGAGGTAGCCGCGGGCTTCGAGCGTTTCCTTGAGCGCATGGGCTCCGAAGGCACCGAGAGCGACTCCGGTGAGGGCGATGACAGCGGCGATGCGGGTGACGGTGGTCGAGGACATGGAAAAAGGGATCGGGGTTCGGCGTCATCCAAGCGCTCTCGGCGAGAAGACGCAAGCGGTGCTTCCGCGAAAAAGGCGGGGAAAGCGCTTTCGCGGGAATGACGAAATTCGGCCAAGCGCCTACACTCGAACCATGAAACCTTTCGCGCTTTTCGTCGCCATCGCTCTCCTGGGCGCTTCCGCCCCCGGGCTCCTCGCCGAAGATCCTTCCGGCCCGTCCAAGGGGGAACTGGTGCTGGAGGAATCCTTCGATTCCGATTCGCTCGCCCAGGGCTGGGCGGTGCAGTTCGGCAGCTGGAAACCGGTCGATGGCGTCCTCGTCGCCAAGCAGGTGGCGGCCGACAACCATGCCGCGGCCGCCCGCCGGGTGCTGCCCATGCAGGACGGCATCTTCGAGATGCGCTTCCGACTCACCGACGAAGGTAAGGCCTTTCACTTCGGCTTCGACCCCGCGCGTGGCGAGTTGAAGAAACGCGGCCACCTCTTCTCCATTATCGTCACTCCTCAGATGGCCAAGCTCATGAAACACGTCGACAAGGATCGGCCCCAGGAAGATCCCAACGAAGACCTCGCCGTCGCCAAGCAGGCCTTCCAGCCGGGCACCTGGTTTTTGCTGAAGCTCGTCAAGCAAGGCAACGCCGTCTCCGCCACCCTCGCCTCCGAGAAAGGCGACGCGAGCTGCAGCCTCTCGGCCACACACCCGACCTTCCACGTGAAGACTCCGACGCTCGTGTTTCGCTGCGTCGGCGATGGCATCGAGGTCGATGATATCAAGGTCTGGAAGGTCGCGAAAAGCGAGTGAATGCTTCTCCTCCCGAAAAACGAAAAACGGGCCCGTCGCACAGAGGCAACGGACCCGCTATCGATATCAGGGGGGAAAATCAACGTTCTCCCATGTGGGGTAAGCTGTGATCAGCCTTCGGGCATGATCACCGTGTCGATCACGTGGATCACACCGTTCGAGGCGCCCACGTCCGTCGCGGTGACGGTGGCGTTGTCGATCATGACCTTGCCGTCGCCTACGCTGATCTTGGCTTTCTCGCCGTTGACGGTGCCGACCTCGCCGGGGGCCACATCGGCCGCCATCACCTTGCCGGGAACGACATGGTAGGTCAGGATGCCGATCAGCTTTTCCTTGTTCTCCGGCTTCAGGAGGCTTTCGACCGTGCCGTCGGGCAGTTTCGCGAAGGCCTCGTTGGTCGGGGCGAAGACGGTGAAGGGACCGTCGCCCTTCAGGGTCTCGACGAGTCCAGCGGCCTTGACTGCGGCGACCAGGGTGGAGAAGTCGTCATTGCCGGCGGCAACGTCGACGATGTCACCCTTGTCCTTGCCTGCGAAGGCGAAGTTGGCGACCGCAAAGGAGATCGCGGCGATGGAGAGAATGGAGACGATGTTTTTCATGGTTTTATGGGGAGGTTTGGGATTCGGGGGTTCGGTTGGCGGCCGGGAATTTTTGGGAAGTTTCTCGGCCGCTTCAGAGGGAGTAACGAGTCGGCGCGGTTCAAGGATTCATCTTTTGTCGAATTATTGTCGAATTTTGGTCTAATGCGGAATTTGCCCTGCTTCGCAGGGCGTGTACCGTCCGCCTCCGCCTCGCCTTGACGAACCGCCGCCTTGCCGTCTTAATCGCTCCATGACCCGAATCCCCGCATTTCCCCGGTTTTCCTGGCTGCCCGCCCTCCTTGCCGCCGCGCTTTTCGCCGGCTGCGGAAAGAAGGATGGCGCGCCTCCCCCGCAGGAAGCGGCCAAGGAAACCCCCGCAGCCGCCGAACCGGAGAGCCGGGGACTCATTGCCGCCACCTGCCTGACGCTGACCAACCCGTTCTTCAAGACCATCCAGGAGGCGATGGAGGAGGAAGCGGCCAAGCACGGCTACGAGGTGGTCTTCCTGAGCGGTGACTACGATGTCGCCAAGCAACGCAACCAGGTGAAGGACTTCATCGTCCGCGGCGCCGACGCCATCGCCATCAACCCCTGCGACAGCAAGGCCATCGGAGCAGCCATCAAGGAAGCCAACGATGCCGGCATTCCGGTCTTCACCTTCGACATCAAGTGCCAGGATCCCGACGCCGAGGTCGTCTCCCACATCGGCACCAACAACCACCAGGGCGGACAACTCGCCGGCGAGGCCATGATCGAGGCCCTTGGCGAAAGCGGAGGCGAGATCATCATCCTCGACTTCAAGGCGGTGGAATCCTGCCAGGAGCGGGTCAAGGGTTTCAAGGAAGTCATCGATCGCTTCAATACCAGCCGACCCGAGGGCGAGGCGAAGCTTGAGATCGTGGCCGAACTGCCGGGCGATGGGAACAAGGAAAAATCGCTCCGCGCCACCGAGGACGCGCTCCAGGCTCATCCCGGGATCATCGGCATCTTCGCCATCAACGATCCCAGCGGTCTCGGCGCCGTCGCCGCCCTGGAAAAAGCCGGCAAGCAGGACCAGGTCACCATCATCGCCTTCGACGGCCAGCCGGAAGGCAAGCAGGCCATCAAGGACGGCAAGATCTACGCCGACCCCATCCAGTTCCCGGAAAAGATCGGGCGCCAGACGGTCGAGTCCATCGTCGCCTACCTCTCCGGCGAGGAAGTTCCCGCCGATCAGCCCATCGATTCCGCGCTCTACCGCAAGGCCGACGCCGAGCAGGATCCGGCCCTGAGGTGACGGAAAGGATCACCGGCGCCGGCGCGGTCGCTCGTCCTTGTAGCGCTCCGCCAGATCAGCGATGTGGGCGGCCAGGTCGAGAAAGCTCTGGTCGGTCATGCGCTCGGTGACCCGGTGCATCTTGCCGCCCTCCAGGTCGTCCTCGTTGTGGCCGCGAACTCCGTCACGGAACTTGGTCAGCTGGGAAACGATGTACCAGTCCTGCAAGCCGATCAGTTGCCCGCTGCGGAAAGCCGATTCGCCGCGGCCGTTGTAGCGGTGGCACTCCATGCAGCGCTCGCGGAACAGCTGCGCCCCGCGTTCCGCATCCCCACCCTCCAGGGTCACCTGGGTAGGGTGAATCTCCATCGAGCGGATGTAGCCCGCCAAGTCCCGCACCGCCACCTTGTCGAGCGACTGGGCGATGGCGTGCATCTGGATGCCGGGAACGTCCTCGGGCTTGGTCCCGCGCCAATGCCGCTGGAACTTCCCGATCTGGATGGCCACGTACCAGTCGGGCAGGTTGGCGATCGATGGCGCCTTCAACTCGACGTTTCCCTCCCCCTCCGCGCCGTGGCACTGGGCACAGACTTTCTGGAAATGCGCGGCACCGGCCTCCAGGTCGGGTTCGCCCTCGGCGGCGGCCTCGATCGGTTCGACATTCACGACACCGTTTTCGGGCGCCAGTTCTTCAGCGGAAATGACAGACCAGGCAGCCAGCATCGGGACCGCCACGAACGACAGGGGGAGTTTCCTTGAACGCGCCATGTTGCTATTGTTGCATTTCGAGTACACCTTTCAACCAGGAAAATGCATCTCAGCACCTTCACCGATTACGCGCTTCGCGTCCTCATCTATGCCGCCGCTCGCGCTCCCGAGCAAGTCTCGCTGACGGAGTTGGCGGAAGCCTACGGCATTTCCCGCAATCATCTCATCCAGGTGGTGCGAAAACTCGGGCATCTCGATTACCTCCATACCGCCCGGGGACGCGGCGGAGGCATCCGGCTCGGGAAACCCGCCGAAGACATCACCATCGCCGAGATCGTCAAGGTCACCGAGCCCGGCTTCGACATGGCCGAATGCTTCAAGAAAGAAGGCGGCAACCGTTGTCGACTCACGCCCGTCTGCACCCTGCGCGGCGTCCTTTCCGAGGCCACCCAGGCCTTTCTCGACACTCTTGAGCAGACCACGCTCGCCGATATCGTCGCCGACCGGCGCAGGGTGTTGGCGGCCCTGAAGACGCCCTCCGAAGGCGAGGCATCGACCGCAAGAAATGCGGACTGATTCGCTTTTCCGTCGTCGCCCGGCCGGCTTCGCCCCCTG
>JAUIGT010000260.1 GCA_030432615.1 Verrucomicrobiia bacterium | reverse complement strand
ACTCGTCGAGTCCGCCGTCGCCATGGCCAAGGGACAGGCCGGCTGGCGCGGTCGCCGGGTGGAAATCGAAACGCTGCCGGCCTTCACGGGAACCTGGGAGGCCGCCATCGACACCGATCCCTTCATGGTTCCGCTGGAGGAAAAAGTCGAACGCCTCCTCGGCATCAACCGCTCCGCCCTCGCGAAGGGCGCCAACTACTGCCACTCCCACGTCGCCGCCGTCCGCGAGCGCAAGTGGCTGGCCAACACCTTCGGTAGCCGAATCGGGCAGAACCGGGTCCGGCTTCATCCCAGCTTCAGCGTGACCCTCGTCGATCCGAAGAAGGGCGGGTTCGCCTCCCGCAACAGCACCCGTCCTCCCCGCGGCGCCGGTTACGAGCACCTGCGCGACTGGGACGCCGCCGCCGAAGCGGCCCTCGCAGTCGAGCAGGCGAAGGAAAAGATGGCCGCACCGTCGATCAAGCCCGGAAAAATGGACCTGGTCATCGCCCCGAGCAATCTCTGGCTCACCATCCACGAGACCGTCGGCCATCCCACCGAACTGGACCGCGCGCTCGGCTACGAGGCTAATTTCGCCGGCACCTCCTTCTGCACGCCCGACAAGCTGAACTCGCTCCGGTATGGCAGCGAGATCGTCACCATCATCGCCGACCGCACCGCAGAGAACGGACTGGCCACCATCGGCTGGGATGACGACGGGGTGAAGACGGCCGGCAAGGAATTTCCCATCATCGAGAAGGGCGTCTTCCGGAATTTCCAGATGGCCCTGGGCCAGGCGGCCCTCATCGGGGTCGAGGGAGGCTCCAATGGATGCGCCTACGCCGACAGTTTCGACGCCTTTCCCATCCAGCGAATGCCGAACATTTCTCTCCAGCCCGGGACCGACGATACGGTGACGGCGGAGGATCTCATCGCCGATGTCGAGGACGGCATCTACATCGACGGCAACGGGAGTTGGAGCATCGACCAGCAGCGCTACAACTTTCAGTTCACCGGCCAGGTCTTCCACCGCATCCGCAACGGGAAGCTCGATGGCATGTATCGCGATGACGCCTGCGACGGTCTCGGCGGCGCCCCCACCTACGAACTCGGTGGCGCCTTCAATTGTGGCAAGGGCCAGCCCCAGCAGGTGGCCCCCGTATCCCACGGCGCCGTGCCCGCCCGCTTTCGACAGATCAACATCCTCAACACCGCCGAAGAGTCCGGCAAGGAAATCGCCGCCGCCCCACACCCCTCCCCTTCATCCCCCTGCTGCAGCGGCGGATCTCAGTGCGGCTGGGCCTGAAGAAATTCGGATTCCAGCACTCCAGGCTCCCCGCGCCAAGCCCAACGCTCCTCCCATGTCCCTCTCCCGCCAGCAAACCGAATCTCTCTGCGACCAGATCCTTGGCCTCGTGAAAGCCGACGACGCCGAGGTCTGGGTCAGCGATTCGGAGGATCTCCAGTTGCGCTCGGCGAACAACGACATCACCTCCAACGGTCTCGTCGATCGCGTTCGCATCAGCCTCTCGGTGAGCTACGGGAAGCGCTCGGCGAGCATCTCCGTCAACCAGGTCGATGACTTCACCCTGCGCGAAGCGGTGGAAAAGGTGCAGGCCATGGCGAAGCTGGCGCCCGAGGACCCCGAGCACCTGCCCCCGGTGGCGCCCTCCGACTACGCCGAACCGCTGACCTTTTCCGAAACCACCGCCGCGATGACTCCCGGGGAGGCGCTCGCCCACGTCCGCCCCGTGATCGAGCAGGCCCGCGCCGCGGGCGTGGAGAGTGCCGGTTACCTGGAACGATCCGTCAGCGGCAGTGCCCTCGCCAACAGCCAGGGCCTTTTCGTCCACCAGCGGGAAACCACGGTCGGCTTCTCCGTGACCGCCCGCGCCTCGGAGGGGGGCGGTTCCGGCTGGGCCAGCACCCAGGTGACCGACGCGGGACAACTGGACCTCGCCCCGGTCGGAGAACGGGCCATCGAGAAGGCGCTCGCTTCCCAGAATCCCGCCGAACGCGCTCCCGGTCGCACCACCGTCGTCCTCGAACCGGCGGCCGTGCGCGATCTGCTGGGGCTGCTGACGTGGAGCCTCGACCGGCGCAGTTTCGATGAGGGCCGCAGCTTCCTCAACGCCCTCGTCGGCGAAGGCGAGGATCCCGTCGGCAAGGAATTGTTCGGAGCCAAGGCGAACCTCGTTTCCGATCCGCTCTTCGCGCCGGCGCCCTGCGAGACGCATTCCCATGGATTGCCGCTGACCCGCACACCGTGGATCGAGAACGGCGTTCTCCGGAACCTCACTGTCGGTCGCTTCTGGGCCCGGAAACTCGGGATCGATCCCCAACCGGGTCCCGGAAACCTCATCATGCCGGGCGACGGACATTCCCTGGAGGATCTGATCGCACAGGTCGAGGACGGCGTGCTCATCACCCGCCTCTGGTACCTGCGCATGGTCCAGCCCCAGACCCTGCTCTACACCGGGCTCACCCGTGATGGCACCTTCGCCATCAGGGACGGAGCCATCGCAGGCCCGGTGAAGAATTTCCGCTTCAACGAATCCCCGGTGAACGTGCTGAAGAATCTCGTGGCCAGCGGTGTCCCCACCCGGGTCCTCGGCAGCGAGAGTCGCATGCCGGTTCACGCGCCCGCGCTGGTGGTGAAGGATTTCAACCTGTCGTCGGTATCCGACGCGAGTTGAGCCGTGTGGGGCAGGTTTTCAACCTGCCGAGAAAAATAAGAAAAGGCCTCCTCCGGGAAAAGGCAGGTTGAAAACCTGCCCCACTTTCACTCCACCAGTTCCACCGCCACCTGGCTGGCGTTGTCGCCGCGGATGAGTTTCAGTTGGCCCTGCTTCTCGGCCTCCTCCAGGAGCGCGTTGAAGCTGCGGAAACCGTGGTAGCTTTCCTTGAACCCGGGACGGCGGCGCTTGATGGCCTGCTTGACCATCGATGCCCAGACGACCTGGTCGCCCCCGCGTTCCTCGACCAGTTGCTCGACGGTTTCCACCGCCAGGTCGATGGCCTCGTCGGGACTGCCGTCGTCGCCGGAATCGGGAGCCTTGCCCGACGGCTTCTTCGCCGGACTCTTCTTCTTCGGGGGACGACGCCGCTTCTCCCGGACGAGGTCGTCGTAGAAGATGAACTCGTCGCAGTTCTTGAGAAAGAGATCGGAGGTCGAATTCTTCACCCCGACCCCGATGACGACCTTGGCGTTCTCGCGAAGCTTGCTCACCAGCGGAGAGAAATCGGAGTCACCGCTGACGATGACGAAGGTATCGACATGGGACTTGGTGTAGCAGAGATCGAGAGCATCGACCACCATGCGGATGTCGGCCGAGTTCTTTCCCGACTGGCGCACGTGGGGAATGTCGATCAGTTCGAAGTTCGCCTCGTGCATGCTGCGCTTGAACGAGTTGTAGCGCTGCCAGTCGCAGTAGGCCTTGCGGACGACGATGTTGCCCTTCACGAGCAGGCGCTCGAGAACCTTGCCGATGTCGAACTTGTCGTATTTCGCGTCTTGCGCGCCGAGGGCGACGTTCTCGAAATCGCAGAACACCGCCATGCTGGAAGTCTTTGGTTCAGTGATGGCCACGGAACCACGGTACGCCGGGACGCGCGCGAAGAAAGCGGAGATTCCGGCGATCGCCTCGCCCGCGGACGGTCGATTACCAGCAGAGACCTTCGTAGGAGGGCGCCACTTCCGCGAGGTCGGCCCACCCATTGACGTCGATCACGTGATGTCCCTCGCCCAGCGACGCCTTGAGGGTCTCGATCGAGGCACAGGGCTTCGAAGCCACGATGGTCTGCGGATGCCGGTCAAGCGCGCCGGCGAGATCTTCGACCAACAAGGTCTCCAGGGCCGGCAGCTTCGCCGCGGCGAAACGCTGGTTGGCGCCGACCAGGTTCCTCGGCGCTACGTCGGGATCGTGGATCCGCACGGAGAAATCCTTCATCAGCAGGCTGGCGACCAGTTCCACCATGGCGCTGCCGCGCAGGTCGTCCGTTCCCGCCTTGAACGCCAGACCGAGGAGCAGGACGTCTCGGGCACCGACCGCCTCGACCCGCTCGATCAGGGATTCCAGGTGCCGGCGATTGCTTTCCAACAGGCTGTCGATGGTGGGCGAGAACACGTTGAGCGCCCGCGCCTGCAGGGAGAGTGCGCTCACATCCTTGGGCAGGCAGGACCCTCCGAAGGGCGTTCCCGGTCGCAGGTAGTAGGGGGAAATGTTGAGCCGCTGATCTCGACAGAGCTGGGCCATGACCCGGGTGGAGTCGATCCCGAGGGCCTTCCCGATTCTCCCGATCTCGTTGGCGAAGGAGACCTTGGTCGCGTGGAAGGCGTTGCAGGCGTATTTCAACAGCTCGGCCGATTCGAGCGGCATCGGCTCGGCGCCCTCGTCGAGAATGGCGGCGATGCTCTCGACGGACACCGCTTCCTCGCGCACCCCGATCGCCGAGAGACTGGGATCGCGGAAGTCGGCCAGCGCCGTTCCCTGGCGGAGAAACTCGGGGAAGAAGAAGACCTCCACCTTTCCCGCCGCGATCAGTTCGCCGAAGAAACGTTCCGCCATTCCCCGCGTGGATCCCGGCAACATGGTGCTGCGGAACACGACCGCGTGGGTCCCGTCCTTTTCCGCGACCGCGCTGGCGATTTCTCCCGCCACCGCTTCCACGAAGCGCAGGTCCAACGCTCCCGAGGCCGTCGAGGGCGTGCCCACGCACACCAGCGAGATGGCGCTCGCCCGCACCGCCTCGGCCGCATCCGCCGTCGCCCGCAGGCGCCCGGCGGAAACCTGGGCGGCCATCAGTTCATCGAGGCCGGGCTCGCTGATCGGGGCCTCGCCCTGGTTGATCTGCTCGACCTTGGCCGGTTGGACGTCGCAGCCGATGACGGAACAACCCCGCTCGGCGAGACAGGCGGCGGTGACGCTCCCGACATAACCGAGACCGAAGACACTGACGGTGGGCGAATGGGTTTCCTGTTCCACGGGTGTGACGACTAGCGTCGATCTTCAGCGGAGGAAAGCGGAAACCACACGAAAGACCCGTTCCCCACTCTCCCGGTCCGTGAAAAGAGCGAGCCGTTTCACTTTGGCCAGGTCGAGCCGGCGATCGGAGGGCCCGCTCGCGATTTCCTCGAGCGGAATGCGGATTTCGCTTCGGCCCGGCGAAATCTCGCGCTCGCCATTGTAGCGTTCGTCGTGCCGGCTCGACAGCGGCGAAGCATCATCGACGCGAATTCCGAGACGGAAGGAATCGCCGGGATTATCGAAAACCAGCTCCAGCGTCTCGTGGCCGCTCCAGTCTCCCACGGCGGGAAAACAGGAGACGCCCCCGAAGCGCCCATCCCCAATGCGGATCTCCAGACCTCCGTTCTCGGGATCGAGCGCGACCGTGGCATTTCCCTGGGCTCGCCAGCGCGCCAGGCTGGCTTCGTGGGAAAACATTCCGAGATCGGGAAACGCCGCCCGATACCGCGCCGCGGCCAGGCTTCCTTTCCAGCCCGGAGTGAGGAGAAGAGCCGTGATCACCACCGCGAGCCCCGCCAGCATCCAGCGGCCCCGAGCGCCGGAGCGCGGACCGAGGACCAGCAGCGCGACGCCGAAGGCGATCCCGATCGTATCGAAAAGCACGTCGCCCCAGGACGAGGATCGTCCCAGGAAATCGTGCACGATCTCACTCCCGGCAGCGATGAGAAACGCGCCCGCGGCGGCGGCGAAGATGCGCAGGTCACGCCGGACGATCACCTTGGCGAGCAGGCGCTCGATGCCCACCGTGATCAGGACGAAGCCGGGAAAATGAAGGGCATTCCACAAGGTCCCCCACCACAATCCCGACGGCGGCGCGATGCGTGGAAAAAACAGGAGCGCCAGCGCGACGAGCAGGAGGAGGGGAAAGAAGAGGGTCGATTTCGGAAGACCGGAAAGGCGGGAAGGAGCAGTCAAGACAGGTCAGGAGGAGGACGATGCGGTCGAGTCTACGGTCTCCCTCCCCCGCCCGCAACGAACTCGAATCGTTTTGGCGTTTCCCTTTCGTGGAATTCGGTATCCTACCGGACACGTGTACGCCCTTCTCTCCGCCGCCGTTTCCGTCTGCCTGCAACCGCTCACCTGGTTGCTCGGGCTTCTCGTCGCCCTGGCATTCTGCCGGACCGGAAAATGGCGCCGCCGCCTCATGATCGCGGTCCTGGCCGTGGCCGTGATCTTCACGAATCCCTGGCTGCACCACGCTGTTTCCAACGCTTGGGAACCCGCTCCGCTTTCATTGCCAAAAATCGACACGGCATTCGGCGACGCGGTCGTACTCGGGGGATTCACCCGCCTCTACGCCACCCCGACCGATCGACTGCACCTCAGCGGGGACGCGAACCGGTTCACCCAGGCCATCGAACTTTATCACCTGGGAAAAGTACGCCGGCTCGTGTTCGTCAGCGGCGGGCACACCACCGCCGACGCCTCGCTTACCGAAGCCGAACTGGCGGCCCGGACAGCCGCGAGATTTGGCGTGCCGGAGGACGCCATCGTCGCCCTGGGGACCAGTCGGAACACCCATGAGAATGCCGAGGAATACCGGGCCTGGCGGCGCGACTCCGGCGGAGGGGACGCTCCCTTTCTGCTGGTGACCTCCGCCTTCCACGCCCGACGGGCGGCAGCGTGTTTTCGGAAGGCGGGGATGGACGAGTTCATCGTCTTTCCGACCGACCACCGCAGCGAGCGCGCCCATCCCGACCGACGGCTCACCCTGTCGAACACCGTGATCCCCAGTCCGGCAACGATGCTGTCGTGGGGTTCGCTTTTCCGGGAATGGTTCGGGCTGCTGGTCTATCGCCTTCGAGGTTGGATCTGAGCTCGTCCCTTCGTTTCGAGGACAACGCATTTTTCGCGCAACCTTTCCGGCGAAATCTGCCAGTATGGCGATGACGTGAGTTCCCCGGAATCTCCAGACCCTCGCCCCACGCCCCCGGCTTCCCCCAGTCGCTTCGCCACGACCTGCTGGACCCAGGTATTGGCGGCGCGAGGAGACTCCACCGCTTCGCGCGACGCGCTGGCGGAACTCTGCGAACACTATTACGAACCCGTGCTCGCCTACCTGGAACGCTCCGGCGAAGACCGGCGGGGCGAGGCACGCGACCTGGCGCACGACTTCTTCGCCGACTTGCTGGAAGGACACCGGCTCGATCGACTCGACCGCGAAAAGGGCCGCTTCCGCTCCTATCTCCTCGGCGCGCTGAAACATTTCCTGTCTCACCAACGCGCTCGCCAGGCGACGGAGAAACGGGGAGGAAAGGCCTCCTCTTTTTCCCTCAACGAAACGGGAATCGAGATACGGGAGGGAGCAGCCCTCGAGGACGCGCGGGCCCTGCCTCCCGATTCCTGGTTCGATCGCCAGTGGGCCGTCACCTTGCTCGACCGGGCACTCGCCAACCTCGAGGCGGAATGCGAATCCGAGGGAAAAGGCGAGCAGTTCCGCCTGCTGTCCCCCTGGCTGACCGGGGAAGCCGAGCACGGCGACCAGGGGGAGCTGGCGGAAAAACTTTCGCTTCCCGCCGGCACCCTCAAGAGCCTGATTCACCGGATGCGACGGCGATTCCGCGCCGCCGTGAAGTCGGAAGTCGAGCGCACCTTGTCCGACCGCGACGATCTCGATGCCGAGATGTCCGCGCTCTTCGCGGCTCTTGGAGGCCGGGCGGAACCTCGCGAAGATCGATGAAGATTTTCCGCAACCTTTGCCACCGAACCCGCCAGTAGAGGGGTGATGAGTGAAACAGAATCCCCAACCCCGACCGGCGATCCACCGACTTGTCCGCAGTGCGGCGCGGAACTGCCCGCGGACTCGACCCGAGGACTCTGCCCGCGTTGCCTCATGGCCGCGGCCATGGCCCCGACCGAGGAACCGGGCGAAACCTCGCGTCCCGAACCGCCCGCCATCGAGGAAGTCCAGGAAGCCTTTCCCCAACTCG
This sequence comes from Verrucomicrobiia bacterium, assembly GCA_030432615.1. Classification (GTDB taxonomy): domain Bacteria; phylum Verrucomicrobiota; class Verrucomicrobiia; order Verrucomicrobiales; family DEV007; genus JAEUHH01. Next base: position 653 of record JAUIGT010000260.1, on the reverse strand, counting down.
AGATTCTTGAACTCGTCGGCGTCGGCGGCATGGGCGTCGTCTACCAGGCGAAGCAGACTTCGCTGAATCGGCTCGTCGCGCTCAAACTCCTCGCTCCCCATCGCACGCACGAAGCTGGATTCTCCGAGCGCTTCACCCGCGAAGCCCAAGCGCTGGCGGCGTTGAACCATCCCAACATCGTCACCGTCCACGATTTCGGGCAGGCCGGCGGTTTCTTCTACCTGCTGATGGAATACGTCGATGGCGTGAATCTCCGCCAGGCGATCAAGGCCGAGCGATTCACTCCCGAGCAGGCCCTCGCCATCGTGCCGCCGATCTGCGAAGCGCTCCAGTTCGCCCACGACCGCGGCATCGTGCACCGGGACATCAAGCCGGAGAACCTGCTCCTCGACAAGGAGGGCCGCGTCAAGGTCGCCGACTTCGGGATCGCCCGGATCCTCGAGCGGGAGGAGCCCGACGCGGGAGAAAGGAAAGGCGGGGAAACCTCGATCGATCCCGGGCTCACCGCCGGCACCGCTCTCGGGACTCCCAACTACATGGCGCCCGAACAGGCCGAGCATCCCGAGCAGGTCGATCACCGGGCCGACATCTACTCGCTCGGCGCGGTCTTCTACGAACTGCTCACCGGCGAGCCGCCGGACGGCCGCCTGCAA
>JAUIGT010000259.1 GCA_030432615.1 Verrucomicrobiia bacterium | reverse complement strand
GCCGTCGTCGGTGGAGCGGTAGATGCCGTCGCCGTCCGTGCCGCGATACCACACCGGACCCTTCTTTGCCGGGGCCATGGCCAGGGAATTGAGTTCCCAGCGTGCGTCGATGCCGCGCACGATGCGCTTCCAGGTGGCGCCGTGATCGACGGAGCGCCAGAGATTGCCGCGCACCACGATCAGCATCACCTCGGCATTCGCGTCGCCGCGAGATGGTCCCAGGTCGAAAGCTTCGATGTGATCGTGGGGCGAGTGGGCGACGGCGGGAGGCGCGAGCGAGATTGTCCACAGGAAGGCACCGAATGCCCACAGCTTGTTCACGAGGAATTCACGGGCGGTGAAGATCTTGTTCGCGCGGTGCGGGAAGGAAAAGAGAGGCATGTGGGTTTCGGTTGTTCTCGGGCCGGTCCTGAGGCAGGAAATCCTTCACCCGGACGCCGTTCTTGTCTAAGAGACTGTTGAAAAAGGCTGGAATCAAAAACCGCGAGTCGTGTTGGTCGCTGGCGAGGCGCGGTGAAGGAAGGTAGCCGAGCCACCTGACTGAATCGCAACGAAGCCAGCGACCAAAAAGAGCCGCGGCCCGACAGGGGCGATCGAAATCCAGTCCGGCAACACCGCTTTTCCTATCCCAAGAACAAACCCGATTTTTCGTTTCAGCCTTTTTCAACAGTCTCCCAACGTCGGCCTGCAGTCGATGTTCGGGCTCTCGAATCTTCTCCTCCTCTCCCGTGACCTCCGATCTGTCTCAGCAAGCCCGCGAACGGCTCGGCGACCTGCGCTTTCTCCGCGTTCGCGATCCGGAGACGGTGCGGTTGGATCGCTTTCCCGACTTTCTCATCCTCGGCCCCCAGAGGACCGGCACCACCTGGCTCTACCACAATCTCAAGAAGCATCCCCAGGTTGCCCTGCCGCGAACCAAGGAAACCTACTACTTCAGCACCTTGGGGCGACCGGATCACCGCTACTACGAGTTCGAATTCCTCGACGACTTTCTCCGCGCCCACCTCGTCGAGCGCCCCAGGCACGTGCTCAAGCGCCACTACGACTCCCTGCGGAAATGTCGTGAACTCTATCGCCCGGCGGTGCGGGGGGAAGCCACCGCGACCAACGCGCTGCTGTCGCCCGAGGTCATCGCCGAACTGGTTGCGGTCCAACCGAACCTGAAAGCCATCCTCATGCTCCGCGATCCCGTCGAGCGCGCCTGGTCGCACGCCCGCAAGGACCTGGTGCGAAAATACGGGCGGGAACCCGGGGATGTTTCCGCGGAGGAATACGCGAAGTTTTTCCGTGCCTCGGGACAACGCGGCCTCGCGGGCTATGTGACCCAGCTGCGTCACTGGACGGGAGGGCTCAGGCCGGGGCATGTCTTCGTCGGGGATTTTTCCATGATCGGCGATTCGCCCCGGGAACTTCTCGAGGGACTGCACCGTTTCCTCGGGCTACGAACCGGGGAGAAGTATTTCAACCGACACCTCGAGGAACGAATCAATCCCGCCGGCGGCGATGGTGGCGGCGTTCCCGGGGCGGCGCGGACGAAGCTTGAGGAACTGCTCCCCGACGAGATCGCGGAATACGAGGAGCTGCGCTTGCTCTTTTCCGAAGAAGCCGACGAATCCGAGAAGGTGGCAACGCGGCTCGGCTTTGCTCCCGTCGCTACTCCGCGCCTCCCGATCGCCGTTTCGTAGCCTGGCATCCTTCGAAATGCGTGTCCGGGCGGGATGGGAGTCCCCACTGGTTCCCGCCGTCCCGCAAAGGCGGAAAGGAAAATGGTTTGAGCCAACGGCGTTGGGTTGCTAGCCTTGCCGACTCTTCCCGCCGCTGCGGATCCGAAGCGCGCGGCTGCCCGAATTTACCAGAACGAATCCACCCATCTCACCCATCATGAGCGACGAAACTCCCCATCACGAAGTCCCCGTCTATCCTCCCTCGACCGAGTTCTCGGCCGGCGCCCACGTCAAGTCCATGGAGGAATACCAGGCGCTCTACGATCGTTCCGTCGCCGACCCGGAGGCATTCTGGGCCGAGCAGGCCGAGCGGATCAGCTGGTTCGAGAAATGGAACACGGTTCGCGAGTGGGATTACCACAAGGCGGAGATCCAGTGGTACCTCGGCGCCAAGGTGAACGCCTGCTACAACTGCATCGATCGCCATGTCGAGTCCGGTCACGGTGACACCGTGGGCCTGATCTGGGAGGGCAACGATCCCTCCGAAAGCAAGTCCTTCACCTACGCCGAACTCCACGCCGAGGTGCAGAAGGCCGCCAACGCGCTCAAGGCGCTCGGGATCGAGAAGGGCGATCGCGTCTGCATCTACATGCAGATGATTCCCGAACTCGCCATCGCCATGCTGGCCTGCGCCCGGATCGGCGCGGTGCACTCCATCGTTTTCGGCGCCTTCACCGCCGACAGCCTGGTCACCCGTATCAACGACTCCAACTGCAAGGCCATCCTGACCCAGGACACCGGCGTGCGCGGGACCAAGACCGACATCGCCATGAAGGCCAACGCCGACAAGGCCGTCGGCAAGACCCCGAGCGTCGAGAAGATCCTCGTCGTCAAGCGCACCGGCGCCGAGGTCGAGATGACCGAGGGTCGCGACCTCTGGTGGCACGAGGCGCTCGAAGCCGCCGATCCTGTCTGCCCGCCGGAACCGATGGACGCCGAGGATCCGCTCTTCATCCTCTACACCTCCGGTTCCACCGGCAAGCCCAAGGGAGTGATGCACACCACCGGCGGCTACCTGGTCTACGCCTCGACGACGCATCACTACATCTTCGACTATCATCCCGGCGACATCTACTGGTGCACCGCGGACATCGGCTGGATCACCGGTCACTCCTACATCGTCTACGGTCCCATGGCCAACCGGGCCACGACCATGATGTTCGAGGGCGTGCCCAACTACCCCGATTTCGGTCGTTTCTGGCAGGTGGTGGAAAAGCACCAGGTGAACATCTTCTACACCGCTCCCACCGCCCTGCGCGCGTTGATGAAGGAAGGCGATTCCTGGCCCGAAGCCCACGACCTTTCCTCGCTGCGACTGCTCGGCACCGTCGGCGAACCGATCAAGTCGCCGGAGTGGACCTGGTACTACAACGTGGTCGGGAAGGGGAACTGTCCCATCGTCGATACCTGGTGGCAGACCGAGACCGGCGGCATCATGATCTCGCCCATCCCCGGTGCCATTCCCACCAAGCCCGGTTCGGCCACGTTGCCGTTCTTCGGGATCAAGCCGGCCCTGGTCGATGAGAAGGGCAACGTCATCGAAGGCAACGACGTGCGCGGCAATCTCTGCATCCTCGAGCCCTGGCCGGGCCAGATGCGGACCGTCTACGGCGATCACCAGCGCTTCATCGACACCTACTTCACTCATTACCCCGGCAAGTATTTCTCCGGCGACGGCTGCATGCGCGACAGCGACGGCTACTACTGGATCACCGGTCGGGTCGATGACGTCATCATCGTCTCGGGGCACAACCTCGGCACCGCCGAAATCGAGGGCGCCATCGGCACTCATCCGGCCGTCGCCGAGGCCGCCGTGGTCGGCTACCCGCACGACATCAAGGGCAACGCCATCTACGCCTACGTCACCCTGAAGACCGGCCAGGAACCGAGCGAGGAGATGAAGAAGGAGATCGTCCAGGCGGTCCGCGCCGAGATCGGTCCCCACGCCAGCCCGGAGAAGATCCAGTTCACCGAGGGCCTGCCCAAGACCCGGTCCGGCAAAATCATGCGCCGCATCCTGCGGAAGATCGCCGAGGGCGAACCCGAAAAGATCGGCGACACCTCGACCCTCGCCGATCCCGGTGTGGTCGATTCGCTGGTGAGCGGGAGGATGTGATTCGGAGTTTTCAGAAACCAGTTTTCAGTTTTCAGTAAAGCGCCTCCGGTTGCCTTGGAGTGGCCGGCAAGCGCCCTGAAAACCGAATTCTGAAAACTGAAAGCTCTCTCCGATATCGACGGGGCCGCGTCGCTGGTCTACCGGACGCTGGCTCCGACGCCGCAGATCGCCTGGCCGCTGCTGGCCGAGCGTTGCGGCTGCGAGGTGTGGGTGAAGCACGAGAATCACCTGCCGACCGGCGCCTTCAAGGTGCGCGGCGGGCTGGTGTATCTCGACTGGTTGAAACGCGAACTTCCGGAGGTTGAGGGTGTCGTGGCCGCGACCCGGGGGAACCACGGCCAGAGCGTGGCGTTCGCGGCGCGGGCACACGGGCTCACGGCGACCATCGTCATTCCCCACGGCAACAGCGCGGAGAAAAATCGGGCCATGCGCGGCTACGGAGCCGAACTGGTCGAGCACGGACGCGACTTCGCCGAGGCGCTCGAGTTTGCCGACCAACTCGCCGGCGAGCGCGGGCTCCACTTCGTGCCTTCCTTCGATGAGAAGCTGGTGCGGGGCGTGGCCACCTACGCGCTGGAATGGTTTCGCGGCGCGCCTCCGCTCGATCGTGTCTACGTGCCCATCGGTCTCGGGTCGGGCATCTGCGGGACCATCGCGGTGCGTGACGCGCTCGGACTCGACACCGAGATCGTCGGCGTGGTCGCCGAGGGCGCGCCGACCTACGCCGATTCCTTCGCCGCCGGACGTGCGGTTCCTGGCGAACGCCTGCCCGAGACCATCGCCGACGGCGTCGCCTGCCGGGTTCCGAATGCCGAGGCTCTCGGGAGCATTCTCGGGGGAGTTGCGCGCGTTGTCCCGGTTCCGGAAGCCGGCATCCGGGCGGCCATGCGACACTACTTCACCGATTGCCACCAGGTTGCCGAGGGAGCCGCCGCGCTGCCGTTGGCAGCGGCGCTGGAGCCGGGCGAACTCGCCGCGAATCGGGGAAAACGAATCGGCCTTGTGCTCAGCGGGGGAAACGTCGATGCCGACCTCTTCGCCCGTGTGCTCACGCCGGGGGAATCCTGATTAGTTCATCATTCGGTCGAAGCGCCGGTCATAGCGGTCGCTCCGGGCCTGTTGCCGGATCTCCATGTTTTCCCCCATCTTGTTGAGGGTGCCGTCGCGGCGATCGACCCGCTTCTGGACGTTTTCCGACGCGCAGGAAGCGAGGAGAAAAGCCGAGGCACCGAGGATGAGGAAGCCGAGGAAAGTGTGGTTCATGATGGCGGGATGCTGAATGATTCTCGATCCGGTCGTGGGATCGTTTTGGAGGGTAGAGAAACCGGCAGGATGAGTAAATCGGGAAAACCTCTCTTTTTCTCCTCCCGCTCGCTTGCCTCGGATGCGGCATGTCACATGACAAGCCCGCCAAAAAGTGCTTGGTTCGCTGCCCGATTCCGCGTACAGCGAGTTACGCAGTCAGTCACTCTGTGGACCACAGAACCTCACCCCAACGACACCATGAGCAAAAAAAACAAGAAGGGCAAAAAAGGTAAGGACAAAGCCAAGAACAAGCGTCCCAGCAACAAGAAGATCGCGTTCGTCGGCGTCGGTCGCATGGGATACGCGATGGCCCAGCACCTCAACGATCTGAAGTACAACGTCACCGCCGTCTACGACGTCAACAAGGAAGCCGCCGCCAAGCTCGCCGACGAGATCGGAGCGACCGCCTGCGACAAGCTCGCCGATGTCACCGCCGCCGCCGACATCATCTTCACCGTGGTCACCAACGACAAGGCCATGGAGTCGATCTTCTTCGGCAAGGGCGACAACCTCTTCACCGGGGCGGCCGGCAAGCTCTTCATCAACTGCGCCACGCTCAGCCCGGAAGTCCAGAAGAAGGTCGCCACCGGCGCCAAGCGCCGCAAGGCCGACGCCCTCGAGGCCTGCATGGCGTCCAGCATCAGCCACGCCCGCACCGGTCAGCTCTACCTCATGATCGGTGGTGACGAGGAGGTTTTCAAAGCCAACAAGAAGCTGCTCGAAGACCTCAGCGTGAACCTGCGTCTCATCGGTCCGGTCGGCAAGGCCGCCGAGGTCAAGGCGCTGGTCAACATGGTGATGAACATCAACACCGCCGGCCTCGCCGAGGGGCTCGGTCTCGCCAAGGCGCTGAAGCTGGACCTGAACATGATCTGCGAAGTCTTCTCCCAGACCGGCGCCAACAGCCGCGTCCTGGAGACGGACTCCGAGGACATGATCAATCGCGACCACGATTGCTGGTTCTCCGCCGAGCACGCCGCCAAGGATTCCGGCATCGCCGCCGGCTTGGCGAAGCAGGCCAAGCTCGACCTTCCGCTCAATGACGCCACCCAGGCGCAGTATGACCGGATGACGAAGGAGGGCCTCGGCGATCTCGACAAGTCCGGCATCGCCGAACTGACCTTCCCCGGCCGTCACGCCGCCAAGAAGAAGGCTCCGGCGAAGAAGAAGCGCGCCACCGCCAAGCGCAAGGCGCCGGCAAAGAAGAAGCGCGCCACCGCCAAGCGCAAGGCGCCGGCGAAGAAGAAGACCGCGGCAAAGTGACAGGCTGCCGCCGCAAGCGTTCCTGATCGAAGCCTCGATCCGGAATCGCCCCACTCAATCACGCGAGATCCCGCGCCGTCGCACCATGCGGCGGTGCGGGATTTCCGCTTCCAGGAACTCCTCTCCCGCGACCTTGAAGCCCAGCGTCTCATAGAACCCGATCGTCCAGGTCTGGGCGTGGAGTTCGATTTCCTCGAAGCCGCGACGATCGGCTTCCTCCAGCAGTATCCGCATCATGGCCGCGCCGACGCCGCGTTTCCGCCAGGAGGCCAGGACGGCGACTCGACCAATGCGGCCGTGGGGCATGAGGCGCGCGGTGCCGATGGGTTCTCCCGCTTCATCAAAGGCGAGAGCGTGAACGCATTCGGCGTCGAGTCCGTCGATCTCCAGGGATTCCGGGACCTTCTGTTCCTCGATGAAGACCACGCGCCGAACCTCATGCACCGCCGCGGCATCATCGGGATCGGCAAAGGACGCTAGGCGAGTCGTGAAAGGCATCGGCAGGGGAACAGATCGGAAACCGTTTACCGAAAAACCGGAGAACCGGAAACGAAAAAACCCGGACCGACGCCTTGGCCGATCCGGGTTTTCGAAAGGATGGGCGAAACGCCTCAGCCGGCGATCTCGGCTTTGTGGAAGGAAGCCCAGTCGTCGAGGTTGTTCAGGTTCACGGCGTCCTTGATCGTGCCGTCGTCTTCCCGGCCGGCGGCCTCGAGGATTTCCTTGCGGGTATCGTCGGCGTGAATGTAGCCGGCGATGGCACTGTTGAGTTCATCGACGGCGTTCTGATCGAGCGTGCCGCCCTTCTGCTCGAGAATCCAGGCTTCGAGCTGGACGTAGGAAGGCTTGGACTTCATGAACTCCACGAAGGCGTCCTTGTCGATGCCGAGGCCGTCGAGCACCATCTGGTCGTAGCCGGCGCCGATGCCGGGATAGTCGGGGTGCAGCTTGCCGACGGTTTCGAGGGAAACTTTTTGCCAGAGGCGGGGCAGGTGAAGAACGCCGAGAGGACCGGCGATACCGGAGCTGATGAGAGGAATGATTTGGCTCATTGGTTGGCTTTTGGGTTTGGGTTTCTGTCAGTTTCGACTGAGAGAGGACGGGCCGACCACGCCCCGTGATTGGGGCAGTCTCCGGACCGGTTGGGGAGGTTACTATCGCAGACACCTTGGGGGCAAAGCTTTTTTCCCCGGAAACGGTGACAGAGTTGGCGGATTTGCGCCCTTCCCGGCCACGGGCGCGGGGAAGTAGGCTGTCGCATGCAACAAAATCCTCCCTTCTCGAGCGAACGCGTCGATGTCGGACGCCGACGTTTTCTCCAGACATCCGTGGCCGCCGCCGGCGCGTGGTCGGGCATCGGAATCCTCACCTCGAAATCCCGCGCCGCGGCTCCGAAGGTGATCGGCCATGGCGATTTCCGCTACGAAGTCGTGAAAGGCTGGGGCGAACTCGATCCCGCCCAGTATCCGGTCGCCAACTGCCATGAAATGGTGGAGGACGCGAAAGGGCGACTGATTCTTTTCCAGACCAACGTCAAGAACAACATCCTCATCTACGACAAGGCTGGCAAGCTGCTGGAAGCCTGGGGCACGACCTATCCCGGCGCCCACGGTATGGACATCGTCAACGAGAACGGCGAGGAGTTCCTCTTTCTCACCGACACCCGCCAGGGCAAGGTGTTCAAGACCACGATGAAAGGCGAGGTCGTCATGGAACTGGGCCGGCCCGAGGTCGATCAGTACGCCGATCCCAAGGCGAAGTATGCACCGACCAACGTGATGCCTTCCATCGATGGCAGCTTCTACGTCGGCGACGGCTACGGCAGCAGCTGGGTCATGCACTACAGCCACGACGGCAAGCTCCAGAACATTTTCGGCGGGCCCGGCAAGGGCGACGCCAATCTCAACACGCCCCACGGCGGCATCGTCGATACCCGCGACGGCAACAACCCTACGCTCATGATCTGCTCGCGGACCGACAACGCGCTGAAGCGATTCACGCTCTCGGGCGTCCACCTGGAGACCATCCCGATCCCCGGCATGCGGGTCTGCCAGTTGGCATTGCGGGACGACTACCTGGTCGCGCCGCACCTGGAGGGGCTGATCTCGGTGATCGACAAGAACAACCGCGTCGTCTCCAATCCCGGCGGCAGCGAGCCGGTCTACGACGAAAAACTGAAACTCGGCGCCGT
>JAUIGT010000258.1 GCA_030432615.1 Verrucomicrobiia bacterium | reverse complement strand
CTATGCCGACGTCAGCGGTCATCTCTCCAACGGGGCCGCCCAATTGCTCGAACCTCGCCAGTGGCGGGAAGGCTACCGGCTCTACATCGAACTCAACGAGCAATTGCCCGCCGGCGACGTGGCCGGGACCACCGCGCTCGTGCCCTTCCAGCGCCGCGTTCCCATCGAGATCACCGGACTCGCTCCCGGCGTCTACATCGTGAACGTCAACGGCCAAGAGGAACACCTCGAGATCGACGGCGCGGGCCTGCGCCCGGCTGATGATCGCGGGCAGTTTCTCTAAGTTTTTCTCTCTCCGGTCGTCTCAGAGCCAACGGACTGTCGCGATTTTCGCATAGCGACTCGGGGCGATTCGTCGGAACTCCCAACTCTCCATCATCTCATGAAGACCCTACCTCATACTCTCACCGTCTCGATCCTGAGCGCCCTGGTTGCCGTCGCGCTGCCGGCCCGGTCCGAGGACGCCCGCTCGATCTACGAGAAATTCGAAACCCAGAAGGCCGAGGCTCTCGCCGCCTACCTCGAGGCCAATCCTGACGCCAAGGACGCCGCCGAGGCGGAAGCCATGCTCGTCGGCGCCTACATGGATCTCGGCGAAGGCGAAAAGGCCGCGCCGCTCCTCCGCAGCCGCTACGATTCGATGGACAAGGGCGCCGGCGCCAACCTGCAGGAACTGATCGGCGGCGTGATCCAGCCGCTCTTCCAGATTTACGGCCAGACCGGACAGAAGGACGAGGCCAGGAAGTTCATCGAGCAGGCCAAGGCCGACCTGTCCTCCCATCCCCAGGGCGCGCAGATCGCCCAGTTCTTCGACGGGCTCGTCGGTCAGTTGGCGATGCCGGGCGTGGGCGACACCATGGACATCAGCTTCACCTCGCTGAAGGGCGAGGAGGTCGATCTCTCGAAGATGAAGGGCAAGGTCGTCCTCGTGGATTTCTGGGCCACCTGGTGCGGTCCCTGCGTGGCGGAACTTCCGCACGTGAAGGATGCCTATTCCAAGTTCCACGACAAGGGCTTCGAGATCATCGGCATCTCCCTCGACCAGGAAAAGGCGGCGCTGGAGGGTTTCATCGAACAGCGCGACATGCCGTGGCCTCAGTATTTCGACGGCAAGGGCTGGGAGAACGAGCTGTCCAACCAGTTCGGCATCCGCAGCATTCCCGCCACCTTCCTCGTCGGCAAGGACGGCAAGATCGTGGCCACCAACCTGCGGGGAAATCAGCTGGAACAGCAACTCTCCGAGCTTCTCGGCGAGGGCTGAGCGGGTTACCCGACGGGATTCCAACCTTCCCAAATTACCGAGGCAACAGGGTCAGGTCGAGGACTTGACCCCGTTGCCTTTTTCTTTCGCCCGGCGTAATCCGTTCGCAGATGGAACCCAGTCTTGAAACGCGTCTCGCGCAGCGCGAGGCCAGAGCGGGGGCGACGCCGGTGATGTTCCAGCGGTGGAGTGAACTGCTGTTCCTTCACTGGCGGATGGAATCGGAGATCATCCAGGAGAGCCTTCCCCCGGGGCTGACGGTCGATACCCACGACGGCAACGCCTGGATCGGGCTCGTGCCTTTTCGCATGTCGGGAATTCGGCCCCGGGGATTCCCCGCGGTTCCCTGGCTGTCGGCGTTCCCGGAGATGAACGTGCGGACCTACGTGGTCGATGAGCGCGGACGTCCGGGGGTGTGGTTCTACTCTCTCGATGCGGCGCGCTGGCTGGCGGTGCAGTTCGCGCGGCTGGTTTTCCACCTGCCGTATTTCCACGCCTCCATGCGGGTGAGACAGGATCGGGAGAGCGGCTGGATCGACTATCACAGCCGCCGCCACGACGGGACGGCGGAGGCGACTTTCCGTTACCGTGGTGGGGGAGAAGCCCGCGAGGCGGAACCGGGATCGCTGGAATTTTTCCTGGTCGAGCGCTACCTGCTGCTGGCGCGGGATCCGGGGCGGGATCTCCTCCACGGGGGCTACGTTGCCCATCCGCCCTACCGATTCCAGCCGGCGGAAGTCGCGGAGTTCGGGGTGGAGCCGATCATTGCGGCGGGCCTGAGCGCCCCCCAGGGAACGGCCGATCACGTGGCCTACGTCGATGCCGTGGACGTGTCGATTTTTCCGCTGGAGAAGGGGGCGTGAACGGTGGTGGTCGCGCCGTCCGGGAACGGAGGCGGATCGTAACCCGCTCACGATGGAAAAGAGAGCGGCGGTCGCCGAACAATCGTTGGAATGCCTGACCCGTGCCGATCTGGACGCGATGGATTCGCGGGAGCGGGTGAAATTCGTCAACTCGCTGCCGGGTTTCAAGAGCCTTGCCCTGGTCGGAACGCGGGATCGCAACGGACGTGCGAACCTGGCGATCGTCAGCACCGTGATTCATCTCGGTTCCGATCCACCCCTGCTCGGAATGGTCAGCCGTCCCGCCAAGGTGCCGCGTCATACCTACGAGAACATTCGCGACACCGGCGTCTACACCTTCAACCACGTGCACGAATCCTTCTTCGAGGAAGCGCACCAATCCTCGGCCCGGTATCCGCGCGAGGTGTCCGAGTTCGACGCCGTCGGCCTGCGCGAGCACTGGGAGAGCGGGATCGAGGCACCCTTCGTGGCCGAGTCGCGGCTTCGCGTGGCATTGAAGCTGGTGGAGTTTCTCGAAGTGCGGGCGAATGGCGTGAACCTGATCGTGGGCGAGGTGACGCACGCCTTCTTCCCGGGAGAGATCCGCGAGACCGACGGCTTTCTCGACCTGGCCGAAGCGGGCACCTTGGCGGGAGCGGGGCTCGATGCCTACTACCGGCCGGAACGGATCGACCGGCTCAGTTACGCCAAGCCCGATCGTCCGGTGCGCCGGCTGGAACCTGGAATCGGGGATCCGGGTCAGGAGACTGTGGAAAAACTCTGAAACGAAAAACCAAAGGATATGGAGGGGGATGAACTTGCGGCTTCGCCGAATAGCCCTTTCAAGTGTCCCTTCGGGCTGCGGCCCTTTTTCCACCTGCCTTCGTTGCGAATCGGTCAGGTAGCCGGCTACCTTTCCTCATCGCGCCTCGTCAGGCGAAAAAATGACTCGCAGTTTTTCATTCCATAGTTTTTCAACAGTCTCTTAGGGCGTCGCGGGGCGAAGATTCGGCTCGGTCATTCCGGTGGACCCGCCTCGTCCTCCGGCGGGAGGCTATCAGGCGTCTGCACCAGGAAGACCACCGAGAGGCTGGCGACGGGAAAGGCGGCCGACGCGACGGTCATGGCGATCAGAGGCACCAGGCTGTCGTAGGCCGAGGGAAGGGGCTGCCGCATGCCTTCCGGTCCTTCCCGGCGGAGTATCCACCGCGCCATCACCAGCAGGGAAACCAGGAACAGCAAGGACGAGGCTGTGGCCACCAGGCGGGCCACCAGCCGGCGTTTCCGAAGAGTCCATCGATGCGGTTTCGTCATCGCTTGCCATGGAAACGTTACGCGAGAAAACGCTCGGCCGAAACGGGGTGACGTGAATCGGCGCTTTCTTCCGCGTCGGTTTTCCTTCAGTCTGGCGGTATGCGATTGCACAGCCTAGGACTCTTCCTCGCGATGGCGGCGGGCGCCTTTTCCCTCCCGGTGGAGGCGGCCGTCGAGAAACCGAACGTGATCATCATCTACACCGACGACCAGGGATCGGTCGATGCCAACTGCTACGGTTCCAAGGACCTGGAAACCCCCAACATCGACCGCCTCGCGGCCACCGGGGTGCGGTTCACCCAGATGCTGGCGCCTTCGGCGATCTGTTCGGCGTCACGCGCCGGACTGATGACGGGACGTTTCCCCGCCCGGGCCGGAGTGCCGGCCAATGTCTCCTCGGCCCAGGGAAACGCGGGAATGCCCTCAAGCGAGGTCACCATCGCGGAACTGCTCAAGGCCAACGGCTATGCCACCGGTCACGTGGGGAAATGGCACCTCGGCTACACTCCGGAAACGATGCCGAACGCCCAGGGCTTCGAGCACTCCTTCGGCCACATGGGAGGCTGCATCGACAACTACTCCCACTTCTTCTACTGGAACGGTCCCAACCGGCACGACCTCTGGGAAAACGGGAAGGAGATCTGGCGTGACGGGGAGTATTTCGGCGACTTGATGTTGGACCAGGTGAAGTCGTTCATCGACCGGAAGAAGGACGGCCCGTTCTTCGTCTACTGGGCCATCAACTGGCCGCATTACCCGCTCCAGGGAACGTCGAAGTGGCGGGAGCGCTACGCCGACTTGCCGCACCCGCGCGACAAGTACGCGACCTTCGTCTCGACCACGGATGAAATGATCGGCAAGATCCTCGATCACCTCGAGGCAGCCGGGTTGCGGGAGAAAACCCTGGTGATCTTCCAGAGTGACCACGGTCACTCGGTGGAGGAGCGAACCTTTTTCGGCGGCGGGTCCGCCGGTCCCTACCGGGGGCACAAGGGCACCCTGTTCGAGGGCGGGCTTCGTGTTCCCTCGGTCGTGAGTCTGCCTGGCACGCTGCCCGAGGGCGAGGTGCGCGACCAGCTGGTCACCGGTTGCGACTGGTGGCCGACGATTGCGGAGCTGACCGGGGCTACGATTCCGGAAGGACATCACCTCGATGGCAGCTCGATCGTGGAAGTGATTCGCGATGGCGGCGCGGTTTCGCCTCATGAACGATTCTACTGGCAGCTGGGTGGCAATCCCGACAAGGCCAAGTGGGTGGTGCGCGACGGTGATTGGAAGCTCTTGGGCAACGCCAACGAAAACGTGCGCCCGGAAAATGTTCCCGAGTTGTCTCCGCAGGACCGGAAGCTCTTTCTCGCCAACCTCGCCGAGGACATCGGGGAAACGAAGAACGTGGCCTCCGAGCATCCGGACGTGGTGAAACGTCTCCTCGAACTGAAGGACGACTATGCCGGCAGCATCCAGGAAACGGTTCAGGCGAGGGACGCTTCGGAAGGACAGTAGCCGAGGCGGAATCGAGGCGGTTCTCCGGGGGATGCTCGGGAGGGAGTGTCCCGCGAGTCGCTCCAATGAAGTTTGACCTCAACCTCCCGATCGGGCTATGCTGCGTCCAGCCATCGGAACCCCCCTGTTCGAAATGAGCTTCATTCTTCGCCTTACGCCCCCGAAAGAACCGCCGGTAGAATATTCCCTCGATCTCGACCGAATCCGGCTTGGCCGATCCGAGAGCAACGACATCGTCGTGAAGACGCCGCAGGTGTCCTCGTTGCATCTGGAACTCAAGCGGGAAGGCGAGGCGTTTCGTCTCATCGACCAGGATTCGACCAACGGGACCAAGGTCAATGGTCGCGAGGTCGATGAGGTGGTGCTGAAGGATGGGGATGAGATTCTGATCGGCAACCACGTCGCGGGTCTGTTCTCCATTCGTCGGGAAACGTCCTCCCCGGAGGCGGAAGGGGACGAGGAGACCACCCCGGTCGCCGTGGTGGCCGCCCCCGAAGCTTCCAGTGAAGCGCCGCCCGTCCGGCCCAAGCCGGCGCCCGCCATTCCGGTGGCGTCTCCGAAGAAACCCGTTCCGTCCATCCCCGCGGCGACTCCGAAGAAGCCGGTCGCGGTTCCCGCCGCTGGCGCGCCCCGTCCGGTATCCGCGGCTCCGGCGGCGAAGCCGGCTCCCGCTCCGGGCCAGGCGGCTCCCACCGTGGTGGTGAAGCGGAGCGCCGGTGCCTCGGTTCCTCCGGCGCGTCCACCGATCAAGATCGCCAAGCCCATGCCGCCGGCGGCGCGCAAGGGCGGGGAGGAATCCTGAGGAAAAGACGACTTTTCCCCCGGGACGGGGAGCCGCGGAGGACTTCCGGAAAAACGCACTGGCCACGCCGTCGGATTTCCGGCATGCTTACGTCATGAAGTCTCCAGGTTGGCTTGCCTGTGCATGCCTGGCCGCCGTTTCATTGACGATGGTGGTCACGGCTTCCGCGGACGATGAGAAGAAGTCGCTCGATCCCGTCATCCAAGTGGGTGGCCAGCTCTGGCAGACGAAGATCGACATCTTTCACAAGCATTTCGCGGACCACGGATTCCAGTGGCTGTCTTCGAACCAGGCGGCGTTGCGGTCGGTCGATCCCGAGTTGTCGATGTTCGGGGAGAAAGTCGGCGAGACGATCGTCCGCGCCAAGGACGGGCTCATCTACCGGGTCGACATCTCCGTTTTCAATCGGGGCGACCAGGGCAGCCTGAGTCACTCCGAGTTCAAGGAGGCGATCGAGAAGTGGCAGGGATTCATCACCGAGTCGACCGATACCACTCCCGAGGACACCCGGGACGCCAACGATGCCGCGGTGGGGCTGAAGCGGGTGTTGTGGTACACGGCCGACAGCGCCATCCTGCTGGAGTCGAGCGCCAGCCGCCAGGGACCGGAATTCATTCGCGTGCGGCTCGCGCCCAAACCCAAGGGTGCCTTCTACCTCGGGAACACCACCGGGAGGGTTCGCAAACAGGTCTTCCGGGGCGATCTCCGCCGCAACGTCACCCGCGGTGATGATGGCGATGTCATGATCAAGGGCATTCCCATGGTCGATCAGGGACCGAAAGGCTACTGCGCAGTGGCCAGTGCCGAACGCGTCTTCCGCTACTACGGGCTGGAGACCGACCAGCACGAGATGGCCCAGTTGGCCAGTTCCTCCGCCGGCGGCGGGACCAGCCAGCGGATGATGTACGAGGCGCTCAAGACCGCCAGCAACGGCGTTCAACTGCGCGTGTTCGACATCATCCAGTTCGATGCGCGACAGTTCGAGGATTGGATCGAGGCCTACAACCGGGAGGCTCGCAAGCAGGGCGGCAGCCTCGCGCCCGACCTGCGTCGCGTCGTCTACCTAGACCAGATTTACGAGGCATTGGATCCGGAGATCTACCTGGAGGTGAAAGCCAACCGCGGCAACTACTTCGAGGGATTCAAGGATGACATCATGGAGAACATCGATGCCGGCATTCCCCTGCTGTGGGGAGTCTACCTCGGCCTCTATCCGGAGAAGGATATTCCCCAGGCTCGTGGCGGTCACATGCGCCTGGTCATCGGCTACAACCGGCGCGAAAACGAGTTGGTCTACACCGACAGCTGGGGCGCCGGACACGAGGCCAAGCGGATGCCGATGGACCAGGCCTTCGCCATGACGACCGGGCTCTACACGGTCAAGCCGGCCCGGTGAGGGAAGTCACTCTTCCCCTTTTTCTCCCGTCGCCGGATCGCCGGCCTTGCGCACCTCGATGTCGTCGAAGTAGATCGGCAGCCCGGCGTAGGCGGTGCCCGTGACGGAGGCTTTGCCGGAGAATTTATCCTCGTCGGAGGTGGCCTCGATCTGTGGTTTCTCGGGGCGCGAACCACTCTCCGGCCAGGCCCGCCCCGAAATCGTCCACTGGTCGCCGGATGCGACCGGTTTCACGGTCAACTCGAGAAACCACCATTCGCCCGGCGTCCACGCCAACTCGGCGGTTTCGATGACCTCGTCGCTCTTCACCAGTTCGAGCTGATTCTGCACGGGGAACAGGCGAAGCCGGTAGCCGGACATCCCGTGCAGCCCGACGCCGAAGCGGGGATAGCTGCGCCGTTTCCTGTCGGCCTTGATGCGGGCACGCACCGTACCGCCGATGTCCCGAAGCGAATCGCCGAGCTGGACCTGGGCCTCGACCAGGGGGGCTTCCGCGAGTTTCATGGACTTGCCGCCATCGATCTCGACCACGGACCAGTCACCCTCGATCACGAAATAGTCGCCGGGAACGTCGCCGGCCTCCTGGTCTTCGAAGTCAACCGCGAACACCAGATCGGGATCGGCGGTTTCCGATCTCTTCCCGTCCTTCTCGTCGGCAAACAGGGGCACCGGATCGATTGCCAGGAAAAGCAGGGCGAAAGCGGTGATTGGGAGAGGGGAGGCGGGGTTCATGAGCAGGGAGGAGCAGAAAAGCAGAGAGAAACAGAAACCGGTCGGTCACTCGGAACGGAGCGCCTCGACCAGCGAACCGCGAAGGACGCCGCGTGCGGCGACGGCGCAGAAGAGGAGACCGCCGATCAGGATGGCCCCGTTGATACCGATGAGGAGCCCGAGCGGCATATCGGAGGCGCGACTTATGATCTTGGGCAGGACGGCGACGACGGCGGCGACGATACCCAGGACCACGCCGAGCACGTGGAGAAACCAGTGTTCGTCCAGGACCATCCTCGCCAGGGTTTTCCGGGTGAAGCCGACCGCCTGCATCAGGCCCAGTTGACCGCGACGTTCGAGCACGTTCCGGCCGACCACCACGGCCAGGCCGATGGTGCCCAGCAGCAGACCCAGGCCGCCGAGGGTCGAGAAGATGCTGAGGTAGGTGTTCTGGACGGCGTTGAATTCGTTGAGTCGCTGGAAGGCGGGGATCATCTGGAGTCCCCGGTCCCCCAGCATGCGGGTGAGCTGTTCGGCGACCGGCCGGGCTTGTTCGCCGGACGGGGCATCGAGGAGGAAATACCGGTAGCCGCCGGCGTCGGGGAATTCCCGGATGAAATTCTTCTCCGAAATCACGATGCTGCCCTGGAGGAGGGAGGTCTGGAGCAGGCCGACCAGCTTGACGTCGAAGCGTTCGCCGCTGGCGGCTTCGTATTCGATGACATCGCCGAGACCCTTCTGCAGGGCGTAGGTGGCGGTGTTCATATCGATGACGCCGGGAATGACGGGGGT
>JAUIGT010000257.1 GCA_030432615.1 Verrucomicrobiia bacterium | reverse complement strand
AAGTTCGATGATCCCGCGCATTTTCACGGGCGCTTCTCCAAGAACAGCGTCGTGGTGCCGGGCGACTGGGACGCGAGCTACCTGTTCCTGACCCTGTTCCGGCCCGCGGACGACAAGGAAGCGATGCCGCCGAAAGGGAAGGGCGAACGCCTGACGCGCGAGGAAGTCACCCTGGTGATGCAGTGGATCGCGGACGGCGCACCCATCAACGGCGAGCGGGGAGAGCGCGGGGAAATGCCCGAGGACCTCGCCGACCTGCTGCGTGATCTTCCGCCGAGCGCCGGCGGCACCGCCGGCACCGGGATGAAACCGGCGCTGGCCGACGGCGAATTGCCGCAGCGTCCTGTCGAGGCCGATTGGACCAACACCGAGGGACGCACGATTCGCGCCGCCCTGCTCGGGGTCGATGGCGAGGTCGCTCTCCTGCGCACCCCGGACGGGCGGGTGCATCGTTACCCCATCGAGATGCTCAACGAGGAGAGTCGAAAGAAGCTGCCGAAACCGTGACCGGCGGCCGCGACATCTCTCGGTGATCAGCCGTCGAGCATCCGGTCGAGTTCCGCCTCGTCGATGATGGGAATTCCCAGCTTCTCGGCCTTGTCCCGCTTGGAACCGCCGCCCTCGCCGGCGAGCAGGTAGTCGGTGTTCTTGCTGACCGATCCGGTGACCTTCCCGCCGGCCGCGGTGATTCGGGCGGCGATGTCGTCGCGCGGCGCGGACAGGGAACCGGTGATGACGAAGGTTTTTCCGGCGAGGGGCTTGTCTCCGCTGGCGGCGGCCTCGGAAGGTTTGGGGGCGTAGTTGTCGGACTGGGGGTCGATGCCGAGATCGGCGAGGCGGTCAAGAAGATGAACTCCGGCCTTTGAGGTGAAAAACGATTCAACATTTGCGGCTGCAACGCCCCCCAAGTCGGCGCCTATCTCGAATCCGCTCAATTGTTCTGCAAGTTCGCGGACTCTTTTGCGATACTCTTCCACGATGGGTTTTCGTTTGGCTTTTTCCTCTTTCGAAATTCTTTCATTTCTGGGATTTAGCGGGTTTTGGCGTAGCCATGTTTCCTTTTTGCCATACTCTGCTAGTTCTCTCAGGATTTCAGAGTTCGCGATCTCCTCGAAGTTTCGGTGAAGGCGCGACAGTTCCCGCGAGGCCGATTCGCCGACCTGGGAAATGCCCATGGCGAAGATCCAGCGGGCGAGGGGCATCTCCCGGGCCGCCCGCTCGCGGGTCTGGACGATCTTGGCGGCGTTCTTGTCGCCCAGCATGCGGGGACTTTCCTCGGTGCCGAGGTTGAGGTTGCCGAGCCGCTCCTCGGGAATCGAGAAAAGGTCGAGCGGGGTCTTTACCAGCCCGCGTTCCACGAGTTTCTCGGCGACGATGCTCCCGATGCCCTCGATGTCGAGGGCCTTGCGGCTGACGAACTGCTTCAGTCGGCTGGCGACCTGGGCCGGGCACTCGAAGTTGACACAGAAATGGGTGATGATGCTGCGCTCCTCGCCCTTGGAACCGGAGAGGGTTTCCCGTCGCTCGATCGGACCGGAACAGACCGGACAGACACCGTCGAGGTAGTCGTGCAGGGAGAAGCGGGCGTCGGAATCGGGCTCCTTCTTCGTCACCACCTTGATGACTTCGGGAATGATCTCGCCGGCTTTCTGGATGAGCACGGTATCGCCGATGGCGATCTCCTTCTCGTTGATGAAGGACTCGTTGTGCAGGGTGGCGCGGCGCACCGTCGTGCCCGACACGAGGACCGGGGACAACTCGGCCACCGGCGTCAGCTTGCCGGTGCGGCCGACCTGCACGGTGATGTCCTCGAGGGTGGTCTCCTTCTGCTCGGGAGGATACTTGTAGGCGGCGGCCCAGCGCGGGGCGCGGCTGGTGTAGCCGAGGGTCTCCTGGTCGGCGCGGTCGATGACCTTGATGACGGCGCCGTCGGTTCCGTAGTCGAGTTGGTGGCGCTTCTCATCGAGTTCACGAATGGCGTCGAGCACCTCTTCGGCGGACTCCGCGTGCCAGAGCGGGACGTTCTTGCGAATGCCGAGGCGGTCGAGGAGTTCGTGAAAGGCGGTGACCGAGGGAATGTCGCCGCCTTCCACCAGTCCGACGCCGTGGGCGATGAAGTCGAGGGGCCGTTTCGCGACCTCGCGGGGATCGAGCAGCTTGAGGGTGCCCGCCGTGGCGTTGCGGGGATTGGCGAAAGTCGCCAGCCCGGCCTCGTCCCGTTCCTCGTTCATCTTCACGAAGGCCTCGTTGGGCATGAAGATCTCGCCGCGGATCTCCAGCGCGGCGGGGGCCTGGGCCTTCGCGGGATGACGTCTCCCGTGGTGCCGTCTCCGCGCGTGGCGGCGTATTCGAGCCGGCCCTCGCGGTAGACGAGCGAGACGGCGACGCCGTCGATCTTCGGTTCGATGGTCACGGGAACGTGCTCGGTGCCGAGCCCTTTCTGGAGCCGCTTGTAGAAATCGACGACTTCCTTTTCCCGGGGGGGACGTTCACCGGTCTTCCGCTCGATGGCGTCGCGCTCCTCTTCCGACAGGTCGAAGAGGTCATCGATGCTGAGCATCGGGATGGGATGACGGATCTGTTCGAAGCCCTCGATCGGCGCGCCGCCCACCCGTTTCGTGGGACTGTCGGGATCGGCGAAAAGCGGGAATTCGGCCTCCAGTTCCTCGAGCTGGCGGAACAGTTCGTCGTACTCCTTGTCCGAGATCTCCGGTGCCGCCTCCACGTAGTAGAGGTGATTGTGGTGCTCGATCTCGGCGGCAAGCTTCTGCATTTCCGCCTGGGCATCGGCGGGAGACGGGGAGGAGGCGGACATGGCCGGAGTTAAGAGACTGTTGAAAAAGGATGGAATGAAAAACCGCGAGTCATTTTGGTCGCCGCCAAGGCGCGGTGAAGAAAGGTGGCCGGCCACCTGACTGAATCGCAACGAAGCCAGCGGGCAAAAGGGCCGTGGCCCGAAGGGGCATCAATATCTATTCCCGGCGAAGCCGCAAGCTGCCCAACTCTTTTCTCCATGGATTTTTCGTTTCAGAGTTTTTCAATGGTCTCTTCCGGCCAGAAAGCCGTCCGAAAAAGGGAAAATCAATCTCTCTCCGCCTTGCCGATCTGGCGGTCCCGGAGGCGTTTCAGATTCCGTGCCTGGACCAGGTCGCGGACGGATTTTCCCTGGCAGGCCAGTCGCAGGGAACCGGGCCACCAGAGAATCCAGCCGAGGTAGTAGAGGGGCCAGAGCAGGAAGGTGCCGCAGCAGTGGAGGGCGATCGATTCACCGAGGATGCGGCATTCGCGGCGAACGTGGAGCGAGGCGAAGAAGGCGGGAACGATCCAGAAGGCGAAAATTCCCCAGCCGTCGTCATCGATACCGGGAAACATGGCGTCGCCTCTGGGAAAGGGGGCGGAGAAGACTCAGTGTCCGCCGCCGCCACCACCGCCGCCCTTGTTGACCTCGTCCTCGAGCCGCTCGCTCAGCCACTGCTTGATCATGCTCTGATAGTTCAGGTAGCGGGAGCGGGCGATGCGCTTGATGCGCGACAGCATCTGGGGATCGAAGCGCAGGGTGATGGTGGTCGATTCCCGGACGTTGGGACGGTGAATCGAGGCGTTCATGAGCCTGGCCTCGATGGTGTGCTTGTCCCAGAAGGCCGCTTCGGCTTTCTCGTCGTCGAATTCGGGAATCTGGTCCCAGCGGGTGATCGTCTTCATCGTTCAGAGCCACTCGGCGTTCTTGCGATCGTAGAAGGTCGCTTCCTCGTCGGTCATGTCCCGACAGGTGATGATGCGGTAGTTCTTGCCGTCGGTCCAGAACACGGAAAACAGGCCGCGGTTGTTGAGGGTCTTCCCGAGGTTGAAGTAACGCACCTCGGAGGCCTCGTCCCCCGTGTCCGGCAGCAGCCGGATGGCGAAGGGATCCTCGAAGGATTCGGCGATCTCGCGGGGCGTGACCTTCTTCAGGTCGAAATGGACATCGAGCCAGTCGAATTCCATGAGGGGCGTGCTTTCGGAAAAGGGTCGGGAAGGCGCCGGGACGAACGAGCGTCCGGCGAATCGTTCAAACCGAAAGGCTAAGGGTGATCCGAGCCGAAAGCAACCTCGGAGCGTCGTCGCCGGCGCTCAATCCGCAAGCGCCTCCGGTGCCACTTTCCGGCTGCCGGTGAAGCGATTGTCGCCGAGCGTGACGTCTCGGCTGGAGGCGTCGATCTCCAGGTCCGCCGCCCCGGCGTCCGTCCTCGCGACCCGGCAGTCGCTGACCAGGAGATCGCGCGAGTTTTTGATCACGATGCCCCGGGCGCAGTCGGTGAGGTTGAGACCGTCGATGACGAAGCCGTCGCAGTTCTCCAGGATCAGGGCGCCGTCCTCCGAGCGCGCGGCGTGGATGGAGGAGCCGCTGACGATGCAGTCCTGCGAATCGATGAAACGCAGCGCCCCCGGCCGTTCGAACTGCCGCGGGTTGAAGGTGTTTCCGCTCAGGGTGACGCGTTGGCTGTTGGAAACGACGAGGTGATCCGGTTTGGGGGCGAAGAAGGTGTTTCCGCTCAGGGTGATGTCCATGGAATGGTCGATCTCCACGTTGATGGTGGTATCGGAGATTACGTTGCCGCTGATGGTCACGGAGTCGATGGGCCAGACCTCCTTGCCCGCGAGGCGGATGTTGGCGCCGCCGGGAGCCACGGTTTTCCCCTGGTCGCCGCCGTAGTTGGCGCTGTGCTGGATGGTGCAGCCGGTGATGGCGACCTCGGCGATCGACTTCGTCTTGTCCCCGGCGCTGCCGGATACGTCGAGGAGGATGTTGGCGGTCTTCGTCGGCGTCTCGGTATCGCCGGGCATGTTGGCCTCGATGTCGCAGCCGGTGACCTGGAGATTGCGGACGTTGCCGTCGCGGACGACGATGCCGCCCTCGCGATTGTAGCTGATGTGGCAGTTGCTGATGTTGATCTGGTGCAGGTTGACGTCGTCGAGGTAGATGCCGACGCCCTCGTTTTCGTAGAGGTGGCAGTCCGAGATGGTGACGTTCCGGTTCCGGGTGGCCAGCCGGATGCCGTGACGACAGCCGCGCACGGAGACGCGGGTGACGATGGGCTGGACGCACTGCACCAGTTCGATGCCGTCGGCCTCGGGATGATGACCGAGAATGACGATGCCCTCGATGATGGGCATGCGTTCCCGCCAGGTCTCGGGCTTGAAAGTGTTGGGGCCGGCGGTGCCCTCGTGCGAACCCTTGATCCGGATCGCGGGTCCGGGACCATCCATGATGAGGGTGGCGCTGCCGTTTTCCGCCCGGATGCCGACCATGCCGTGACGGGCGAGATCGACCTCCAGCGGCTTGGTGATCCGGTAACGGCGATCGGCGAGTTTCAGCGAACCGCCGTCGCTGTCGAGCTGCTTCTGGAGCTCGGCGGTGAGGTCGGGCAGGTTGGCCAGGTCGGGAATCTGGGCGTCGATGTCCTGTTGGGCGAATGCCGGACCGGCAACCAGGGCAAGGGCGGCGGCGAGGGTGAAAAGCGAGGGTGCTTGGGGCATGGAGGGATCTTGCCCGACTCCCGGCGCAAGAAAAGCGGAAACGGCTGGCGTCAACGAGGCGCCAGGATTCGTCTCGCGTCCGGGAATGAGCCGGGTCGTTCAGCGAAGCTTCGCCGAGGGCATGAACCAGATCGGATCGCCGAGACCGGTTTCATCGCCGAAACTGCGCAATCGATAGCTCGTCATTTCTACCGAATCGGTTCCATCGGGAGCGGGAAGTCGCTCGAGACGCGGAGGTTCTCCGGTCACCACCTGGGCCGGAATCTCCGGGAGAAAATCCGGCACCAACGCGCCGAGCCGCTCCGGCAGGCCGCCGTGGGTGAGGCGATACCGTTCCAGCGCGATGGCGATGAGGGCGTGATTCCGCTGGGATTCGATCCAGCGGGAGCGAATGGCGAAGTCATGTACCGGCAGGACACCGACGGCGAGGACGAAATTGCTGAAGTTGGATTCGAGACCCGCGACATGCTGCTCGATTGCGGCCAACTGCGGGAGTTGCGGACCGGAGGTCAGGCTGCGCCCGCTGGCGCCATCGGTGAACCAGTAACGTTGGGTGAGTTCGGCGTACTCCATCAATCCCGTGAGTCGAACCCAGGCCGGGGGCACGGAAAACGGGCGCTGGCTGCGACGGTCGAAACCGTTCTCGACCTCGCGAATCAGCGCGGCTCGCTCGAATCGCAGCGAGTCGAGGAGACGGGGACCGAACTCGAAGGCGCGCAATTCGCGATCGATGTCCATCCACTGCGCGTCGGAGAAGCGCTGGCGATACAGCGCCTGCCAGACGACTTCGAGGCCGCCGGATTCCAGGGCCAGGGTGCGAATCGAATAGGAGGCGAGACCCTCGCTGGCGGTTCCGTGACGGATCAGTCTCAAGGTGTTGGCCAGGTGAGCGGCGGCATCCTCGGCGGAATCGGGGCCGGCCTCGACCAGCATCAGGTTGTGGATTCTCAGGGCATGCAGGGCCTGGATCAGGGGCGGCAGGTGGGAGAGCAGGGACGCCGAGGGATTGTCGCGGTTCACCGGATAGTGAGCGGAAGGGCGTTCCGCCGCCGCCATCAGCTCGTCGATGAGGGGCTCGTGCGGAGCGAAGAGTGCCCGCGCTCGGTCCAGGGGGGGAGCCGCACCCGCTTCGTCACTTGAGGGAGGCAGGTAGAGCGACAAATCGATCGGTTGTCCGGTGAGGAAGGCCAGGGGAGGTTTCGGCCGGGGGGGCACCAGATCTCCGGCCTCGAAGAGATTCAGGTTTCCCAGCCGACCGTGAAACCTGCCGGCATCGCCGTGATCGTGATCATGATCGTGATCGTGGTCGTGGTCGTGGTCGTGGTCGTGGTCGTGGTCGTGGTCGTGGGCGCTGTGCTCCTGCGACAGGGAGGGCGGTTGCTCGTAGCACTCCGCGATCAAGGGGGCCTTGGCGAAATTTTCCTCGTCGGCGGGTGTCGGGGACAGGAGCGCCTCCAATTCGAAAATTTCGCCTCGACTTTCCCACTCCGCCCGGAACTGGCTCCAGTTGCTGTGGACCCAGTGGTTGGCAACCGGAAAGGCCAGTACCACGGCGGCGGTCGGCAACGAGGCGATGACAATGCCGAGAATGGCCACCCAGCGTGGGAGTCTGCGGCGCCGGAGGGGAACGGAAGAGACTGGGGGCTTCATGGGAAGAAGAGATTCGACCAAGGAAGTCGGCCGGGGAAATCGGAGGAGGGGAGAGGTTCGGTAAAGGTGAGGATAGACCAATTCCCGAGGCTCGGAAAGTTCTAGCTTGTAAAAATTATTAAAAATTATAAATTTTATAACTTAGGACCCCAAACCGTCTTGTTTTCCGAATTTCATCGTCATCGCGTTCGCGCGCGTGTCTTCGCCATCGTGGCCCCGATTGGCGCGGTGACGCTCGTGCCCTCCGTCGGCAAAGCGAGTGGTCCTTTCGCCATCGGAAATGACTTCGTGTGGCAGCCCATGGTTTCCAGCGTCGGAAGCACCATCGGCTTCGGACTGGCGGGAACGCTGCTCGTCACTTCCGTCGTGCTGTGGTTCATGAACCGCTGGCAGAAACGGAAGT
Organism: Verrucomicrobiia bacterium; assembly: GCA_030432615.1. GTDB lineage: Bacteria > Verrucomicrobiota > Verrucomicrobiia > Verrucomicrobiales > DEV007 > JAEUHH01. The sequence goes on along the minus strand of JAUIGT010000257.1, from coordinate 1,088 downwards.
TTCAGCAGAGCGAAGCCGAGATCGAGCGGCTTCGTGGCGAGCTTTCCCGGGCTGCCGAACTCATGCGCCGATTTGCGGCGGGCGAGGATCTCAAGCTCGACGCCCGACCTTCGGCCGAATCCGATGGAAAGGAAACGGAGGAGGATTCCGAGATCGCGGAAGGACGCGATGACGAATCCGAGGAACTCGGCGCGATCCGGGAAAGCATGGCCGAGATCTCCGGAAACCTCCGACTGGTCCGCGCCGAGCTGAAGCATGCCCAGGAGGCGAAGGGCGATTTCCTCGCGAACATGAGTCACGAGATCCGCACCCCGATGAACGGCATCATCGGCACGCTCAACCTGCTTCACGACACCGGGCTCAACGACGATCAACGCAGTCTCGTCGAAGTCATGCGCAACAGCAGCTACGCGCTCATGCACCTCATCAACGACATCCTCGACTTCTCGAAGTTGATGTCGGGCATGATGGAACTGGAGAAGCAACCGATCCTGGTGCGCCAGCTCATCGACGAGACCATGGACCTCTTCGCCTACATGGCCGCGGAGAAGGGCGTCGAGCTTTGCCACTACGTCGACGACAGCACCCCGGCGACGGTTTTCGCCGACCGCCAGCGACTCCAGCAGGTGATGTCCAATCTCATCGGCAACGCGGTCAAGTTCACCTACGAGGGCGAGGTCTTCGTCTCCTTCAGTGGCCGCGAGGTGATCACGGAGAAAGGCGCCCGCGAACTGATCCTCCACTGTTCCATTCGCGACACCGGTGTAGGGATCGCCCCGGACAACCAGGAGAAGATCTTCGATGCCTTCACCCAGGCCGACGAATCGACCACCCGCAAGCACGGAGGGACCGGCCTCGGGCTCGCCATCAGCCGGGAACTGTGTCGCCTCATGGGAGGAGACATCGGGCTGGAGTCGGAGGTCTGGAAGGGATCGCACTTCTTCTTCGAACTGCCCTTCGGCGGATTCGCCGAGCAGGATCCGGAGTCGGTCAACGCCCGGGCCCGCCGCCGGAAGATTCTCAACGAGAAGAAGGTGGTCGTGCTCTGTCGCCAGCCCACCTTGGCTTCGCTCATCAATCACCTCTCG
>JAUIGT010000256.1 GCA_030432615.1 Verrucomicrobiia bacterium | reverse complement strand
CACGAACAGCAGCGGGAGAAAGGCGATGATGTTGGTGGATACCGCGAACAGCACCGGCACGGTCATCTGTCGCGCCCCGGCCACCGCCGCGTCCCGTCGCGACATCCCCTCGGACATCTTGTGGAAAATGTCCTCCCCCACCACCACGGCGTCATCGACCACGATCCCGAGCGTGATGATGAATCCGAAGAGCGAGATCATGTTGACGCTCGCGTCCATCATCGGCATCAAGACCAGCGATCCGAGGATGGACACGGGAATCCCGATGGCCGTCCAGAAGGCGACCCGCAGTTCCAGGAAGAGCCCGAGAGCGATGAGGACGAGGAAAAGCCCGGCCGCGCCGTTCTGCAGCAACAGCGTCACCCGTTCCTGGTAGTCGATGGAGCGATCGCGCGAAACGCGGAGATTCACGGAAGGCGGCAGGTTGGGCCGCTGCTTCTCGATGAACCGACGCACCGCCTCGGCCACCTCCAGCGGCGCCTGGGTATCGGAACTGTAGACGGCGACCGAGACCGACCGCTGCCCGTTGAAATAGTTCTCCCGCTCCGCCTCCTCGAAGCCGTCGATCACCGTCGCGATATCCCGCAGCCGGACCCGCGATCCGTCGGCGGTGCTGAGGATGGGCACCTCGGCGAATTCGCTGGCGAAATCCCGCCGCTCGGTCGTCTTCAGGAGAATGTCACCCGCCGGGGTGCGCAGGGTGCCGGCGGGCACGTCGAGCGCCGCCCGGTCGATGGCGTCGGCGATGTCTCCGAGGGTGAGATCGAGAGCCCGGAGCCGCTCCTGGGGAACCTCCACCAGGATTTCCGGCCGGCGCACGCCGCGCAAATCGACGATGGCGATGCCCGGCTCGGCCAGCAGTCCGTCCTCCAACTGGCGCGCGTAATCGACCAGCGTCTGCTCGTCGAGGTCGCCGAAAACCGAGATTCGCATCACCTCGCGCCGCCGTCCGGCTCCGAGCGTGATCACCGGCGGCTCGACCTCGGCGGGAAACAGGCTGACCCGCTGCACCGCGGCGGTGACTTCCTGGAGCGCCCGGTTGCGGTCGAAGCCCGGGGTCACCTCGATCTCCACGGTGCCGTTTCCCTCGCGCGCCACCGACACGATGCGGCGCACCAGTTCCAGGCCGCGCAGTTCGGCTTCGATGGGCAGGATGACCGAGCGCTCGACCTCCTCCGGACTCGCGCCCCGGTAGTCCATGTCGACCTCCACGGTGTTCAGTTCGAAAACCGGGTATACCTCCTGGCGAATGTGCCGGGCCACGAGAATGCCCGCGACCACGATCGTGATCATGAGCAGGTTCGCCGCGACGTCGTTGCAGGCGAACCAGGCGATGATGCCTCTCCTCTGGTCGTCCTCCTTCATTTTCCGTCGGCTGTCCCGCCCTCGTCGCTCAGCGGTTGCGGATTGACGAGCATGTTCGGCAGGGCCGCCTTGAGTTCGCTGACGATGAGTCGCTCGCCCGGCTCCAGCACATCCGGCACCAGCACCGTCTCGCGCCGGGTCCAGAGGATCTCGGGCTCGGCGATGCGAATGCGGTTGTCGTCGCCGACCAGCCAGAGGCGGTTCCCTTCCCGCAGGGCCGAACGGGGAATCGACAGCACCCCGGTCAGGCGCCCCGCCTCGATATCGACGCGCACGTAGCTGCCGAGCAACAGCGGCGTCCGCCCCTCGCCTTCCGCAGATTTCAGGTCGAGCGGATCCTCCACCTCCACCAGGATCCGCGCCATCCGCCCGGTCGTCTCCAGGTCCGCGAGCAGTCGTACCACCGAGCCTTTCCACGGCTCGACGTGGCCGTTTCCGGTATCGAGATGAATGTCCGCCACCGCCCCGGGGCGTTCACCCTCCGGGAGCCGGATGCGTTTCAAGTCGGCCATGGGCAGGGTCGCCCGCACCCAGAAGCTGTCGGTGCCCACCAGCCGACAGATATCGCTGCCCGTTTCCAACAACTGCCCGACCTCGACATTCTCCTCCAGGACCATGCTGTTGAAGGGCGCGGTCACCGAGGTTCGCTCCAGGTCCAGTTCCGCGCGTTGGATGGCGTTCTCCGCCTTCGCCACCATGGCCTCCGCCAGTTTCTGGTGCGGTTCGCGCAGGGCCAGCGACGGATTGGTGTCGGCCTCGGGAATCTCCTGGCGCAGTTGCTCCCACTCCCGCCGGGCGATGACCTGGCGGCCGCGCTCGACCTCGAACTCGAAGCGGGCTTGCTCGAGATCGGCCTTGCGCTCGTCCAGTCCCAGTTCGTAGTCGGCCGGATCGATTCGGACCAGTTCCTCGCCCGCCTCCAGGCGTCCACCCGGCACCAGCGAATCGTGCTGACGGATCACCCGGCCATCGACCTGCGCCTGCATGGTCACCTCGCGGGCGGGAATGACACTGCCCCACGCGGTGATCATGATGCGCTCGTCGCTCGGTTCCAGTTCGATCACCTGCACGATCTTCGCCGACTGCTTCTTGTCCTCGGCCGCCGTCTCCGGAGCCGTCTTCAGGAGAATCCACGCCGCCGCCCCCGCCGCGCCGAGAATCAGCAGGGCGATCAGGAACTGGAGAGCGGTCTTGACTTTCTTCATGGCTGGGAAACGAGGGACGGCGGCTCGGGGCGTGGAGTCCCGGGCATGGGACCGCCGAGGGCGCGATGCAGGGAAACCCGGGCGCTGAGGCGTTCCCGGTAGCTGGTGAGCAGGGTGCGCTCCAGTTCCTGCACCTTGCCGACCGCGTCGAGCACCGGCAGGTAATCGGTCGCCCCCTGGACGTAGCGATTCTTGGATTCGGCGAGGAGTTTCCGCGCCGTCTTCAACTGGGCTTCCTGGCGCCGGATACGTTCGTGGAGTCGCTGCTCGCGCACCAGGGCGATCTCCACGTCGCGAACCGCCCCCAGGTAGAGACTGGTGAAACGATCCACCTCCTCGCGCACCCGCGACCGGCGCCGCTCGACCTCGGCCTTCCGGCTGCCGGCATCGAACACCGGGCCGACCGTCGCCGCGACCGCATCGCCCACCAGCCGCTCCAATCCCGGCGTCCCGCCCGCAGCGAGGGAAGCCCCGATGGAAAAACGCGGCAACCGTTCGGCGAGGGCTTCCCCGAGCTCGTGATCGAGGGCGACAATGCGGGCCCGTTGCGCCCGGAGATCGGGGCGCTCCGCCAGCAGGTCGGACGGTATTCCCGTCTCCGGCCAGTCCGGGGGCACGATGGGGGCGTCGCCGCTCCTGCCCGGTCCGTCGCCGGCCCCGGGAATCCGGCCCACCAGCGCGTCGAGCACCAGTTCCAGTTCCTCGATCCGCGACTCGATGTCCGGCACCCGCGCCTCGGTCGATTCCAGTTGTTCCTGCTGCTGGTAGACATCGACGACCGAGTTCTGCCCCTGGCCGAAGCGCAGGCGCGTCAGGTCGAGCAAGGTGCGATTCACCTGGATCTGTTCCCCGGCCAGCGCGAGTTGCCCGCGTTGCTCCCGCAACTCCAGCCAGGCCTCCGTCACCGCGCCGGTCAGCAACAGCCGCGCCGCCCGCCAATCCTCGAACGCCGCCTCGGCCTCGCGCGCCCTCGCCGACCGCCCGGAACGAATGCGTCCCCAGACGTCCAGTTCCCAGTCGAGAAACAGGCCCAGCGAAGCGTCATCGCTCCGGCGCCCCTCGACATCCCAGCGGCGCTGGAAATCGCCCGCCCCGTCCACCTGGGGAAACAGGGTCGCTCCCGCCTGCACGAGGCGCGCGTTGGCCTGTTCGATTCGTTCCGCCACCGCCCGGAGATCCGGATTTCCCGCGAGCGCGGCCTCGTTGAGCCGACTCAATTCCCGGTCCTGGAACGATTCCCACCACGGTTTCGCGGTCGATCTCTCCCGAGGAGCATTTGCCTTCGGCGCATGGGCAAAGCCCTCTTCGTTCTCGGCTTTCGTCCCCTCCCCGGCCACGACCGGCACCGGCTCCGGATTCACCTCGTGCACCACGCAACCCGGCGTTCCCGCGGCGCACAGCCACGCGAACGCCATCACCGGCACCCAGGGCCGGACAGGCTGGAAATCGGAAAAACTCACTCGGGTTCGTGTTTCGGAATCGCGAAAACCAACCGGGGGGGCAGTTGGCTCGCGGCATCGGCCTTCATCGCCTTTCCGCCGGTTTCCCGCAAGCCTGGAACGGCACGTCATGCGGCCCTGCCCGCGGCCGCGCGGACGACGACCATTTTTCCCCGGAAACAAGCACCCGATTCTTTCACCGGGATGACGGCTTGATGACACCGTTGAAAGAAAACTCCGACGCTCCGTCTACCGGACCGCCACCGGTTTCGTCTGCAGGTGCTGGAGATTCTCCTCGTACTCCTTCCCCACGAAGGCGGCAAAACCGACCACCCCGCCCGGCACCTCGGCGGGCACGTCGAAGCTCACTTCCAGAACCCCCTTCCCGCTGGCCTCGAGCACCTCGCGCGCCACCCGCTTCTGGTCGGGACCGGCCTTGAGCGTGACGTGCACCAGTTGCTTGCCGAGTTCCTCGGGCAGTTGGTGCGGCACCTTCACCGTAACCTTCTCGCCGGCGACGATCGTCTCCGGCAGGCGAAGGCGGATCAGGTTCGCTTGTTTCCTGGCGCCCTTCTTCCCGCCTTTGCGCGCGGCCTTTCGCGCCGCCGATTCCGCTTCCATCTTTTCCACGTAGGCGGCCATCGCCGCCGGGTCCTCGCGTCCCTCGAAGGCGGGCAGCACGTGGTCACCGCTCTCGACCATCCACTCGTGCAGCCGCTTCCGGTGTTGCTTCAACTCCTCGGCATAGGCGGGCTCTTCCGCGAGATTCCGCCGGCAATCGGGATCGTTCTCGATGTCGTAGAACTCCTCCACCACCCGGTGTTCCATGAGATCGACCCGCTCGGCGATGGCCGAATCCTCGCTGGCCAGCTTCTTCATCGTCTTCCAGGTCGCCGTCCCGTTGGTGGCGGTGGCCATGGTGCGCTTTCCATCAGACCAGGGATTGAACAGGTAGAGGAACCGCTTTGTCTGCACGCCGCGCATCGGGTTGCGGAATCCGCCGGCGTTCTCGTTGTATTCCTTGAAGACGACGTCGCGATCATCCTGCGTCTCGCCCTTCACGAGCGGAAGAAAGGAACGCCCGTCGAGTCCGTCGGGATGCTGGGCGCCGACGACATCGAGCAGGGTCGGCAGGAAATCCACCGCCGAGACCAGGTGGGTGTCATCGATCGATCCCGCCTCGGTGACGCCCGGCCATTTCACGATCAGCGGCGTGTGGGTGCTGTGATGGTAGAGCTGGGTCTTGGCGAAGGGCAGCGGCATGCCGTGATCGGACAGGAACATGACGAAGGTATTGTCCTCCTGCCCGCTTTCCTCCAGGGCCCGCAGGATGGCCCCGAAGCAATCGTCGGCCCGGCGCACGGAGGAATAGTAGAGCGCCAGTTCCTCCCGGATGGCGGGATCGTCGGGAAGGAAACCCGGCACCGGCACCTCGTCGGCCGTGAAGACGCGCGAGGTCGGATGCGGATCGTCCGGATGCCAGAACGGCTTGTGGGGATCGGAGATGTTGATATTGAAACAGAACGGCTTGCCCGCCTCGCGCGCGCCGTCGATCGCCGCCCTGGTCGAGGTGTAGTAGGACTCCACGTCCTTGATGTGGGCCTGGGAACCGTCCGGCAGCGTGGTGTGGTCGGCGTCCCATCCCGGGTAGGGCTGGTAGGGCGTGGAATGGGAGACCTTGCCGCGAATCGCCGTGTAGTAGCCGGCAGCCTTCATCAGGTCCGCCATCACCGGAAACGCGATCGGTTTCACCTGGTAGAATCCCTCCACCCCCGTGTTGTGCGGATAGCGCCCCGACCACATGACGTTGCGCGAGGGATAGCAGTTCCCGACCTGGACGTGGGCACGGAGAAACTTCCGGCTCTCGGCGGCGAAGGCGTCGATATTCGGCGTCGTTCCCTCCAGCGCGCAACCGAAAGCGCCCACGGAATCGCAGCTCATGTCATCGACGGTGATGAGCAGCAGGTTCGGTTTTGCCGCGGCGGGGAGGACGAGAACGAGGAAGAAAAGCAGGACCAGGCAAAGGCGTTTCATGACCGGGATTCTCCGTCGCCAGTGTCCAAGGGACAAGGCCAATTCCACCCTCTTTGCTCCGCGACCCAACCCTCTTGAATCAGTCCATCCGGAAGCGGTGAAAAAAAATTCGGGGTTCTTCGCGGGCGACTGCAACTTTCCGGTCACGAAAGCGTTTCATGCTGAACCGCTTCCTGATACGGTGGCGACTCGATATCCGCCCCCCAGTCCCTCCATGCGCCGTCCTCCCGCAGAAATCCGACCTCGACTTCGCCATCGCGTGGCGGTCGGGATCGCCTGCGTCGCGGCCGTCGGGCTGGCCGCCTCCCCGGCCCAGGATGCGACGCCGGAGTCCCCGATCGTTCCCGGATTGCCGGAACCGGTTTCCTCGGAGCATTTCCAGGTGTTGATGGAGAATTCCCCCTTCACCCGGTCGCTGAATCTCTCCGATCTCCTCATTCTCACCGGCATCGCCAGGATGGATGGCAAGCAGGTCGCCACGCTGATGAACAAGGAGACCAAGGAAACCTACGTGGTGTCCTCGGAACCCAATCCCCAGGGCTGGAAAATGGTGGAAGTGGCGGACAACTCGGACATCGAGAAAGTCGCCGCCAAGATCGCGATCGCCGGCGGCGAAGTGGTCACGGTCCGCTACGATGATTTCAAGGCCAAGCCCGGCGAGGCCCGGCCCGCGTCGGGCGGCGGCGGGGAAATCAGCGAGGGACGACGCCGCTTCGGCGGGAGTGACCGGGGAAGCTTTCGCGGCCCACCGCCCGAGATCCGGGAGAAAATGGAGAAACTTTCCGAGAAACAACGGATGAAGCTTTTCGATCACATGATGAAGTTGCGGATGGAAAAGCCCGACATGGACTGGGATCAGCGTCGCGAGGCCTTCCGAAAGAAACTGGAGGAAGTGTCGAAATGATCCCCGCGCGATCCGCAACCTTGGACTTGTGACTTTTCCCGAACACGTTTAAGCCTTTCGTCCCACCACGTCCCGACCTGCCGGGACCGGGACCCCGAAACACCCACATGAACACACAGACAGGCGCAACGCCTCGTCCCCGCGGCGAGGCGAACCGAACCGTAGTCCCGTCGCCAGGCCCCGCCGCCATGACGATGGGTCTGGCATTGCTGGCGATCGGTATTCTTTTCTCCGCGCCGGGCCGGGCCCAGGAAGAACCGCCGCGCCTGCCCGATCCGGCTCCGGTCGATCCCGGCCAATCCTTTCGTCTCCTGGCCCAATCCCAACGCGCCGCCGCTGCCGCGGAATCGACGGCCCCGGAAGCCCAGGCGCCCGGCAACAACGCTGAGCCCGCGGCCGCCGCTCCCGCCGAACCCGCGGCTCCCGCTGCCCAGGCCGATTCCCCCGACGCTCCGACGGCGGCCGCCGATGCCAATGCCGGCGATGCCCTCGACGCCATCGCCGAGATGGCCGACGAAGCCCAGGCCGACGACCAGCCCGCTCCGGCGGACGGGAATGCCCCCGATGCACCCGCGACGCCAGCCCCCGGCACCCCCTCTCCGCAAACTCCCGCCGCTCCCGCCCCTTCCGGCGATCAGCGCCCGGGCGGTCCCGGAGGCCGTCCCGCGTTCGGTCCGCAAGGTCCGGGTGGCGGTCCGGGTTCCGCGGTCGGCGCGGCCAACCAGACCGGCCTGACGCAGGGGCCCGGCGGCCGGGTCACACTCCAGTTTCCCCTCAATCCGGTCTCGGACCTGCTCAACATCTACGAGCGACTCATCAACAAGACCATCGTCAAGGACACCACGGTCTTCGATGGTCCCCAGGTCAGCCTGGTGACGCCGTCCGACGTCAGTCGCGAGGAGGCCATCCGCCTCATCGAGGCCACTCTCCTCGTCAACGGCTACGTGGTCGTCGCCGAGCCTGACGTGGACAGCGTGAAGGTTCTTTTCGGCGGGCAGCGTCAGGGGGGCCAGAGCGCCTCCTTCAGCGAAGGGATCGTGGTCTACACGGCGGAGGACAATCTCCCGAGCGGCGAGACCTTGATCGGCTACTTCATGAAGCTGGACCACATCTCAGCGGAGACGGCGGCGACGCTTTTCGGGAATCACGTGGTCCTCAACGAATTCGGACGCATCACTCCGGTGACCACGCCGAGCGGCCTCCTCATCACCGAGAGCAGCAGCATCATCCGGCAGTTGATCCAACTGAAGAAGATCATCGACGTCTCCGCCGAGCAGGCCCCGCTCCTGACGGAGTTCGTGAAACTCGAATACGCCGAAGCCAACATCGTCGCCCAGATCATCCAGGCGGCCATGGACGCCCGCATGGAGGAACGCCTGCGCCAGAGCGAGAGCGGGCGCACCATCTCCGGACAACGGGCCCAGTCCAACCAGCAGCAGGGCAACAACAACGGTGGCAACAGCAATCAGCAGCAGTCCCGCGGCCAGGACAACCGCGGCAACAACGCCCAGGGAGCCGACGGCGACACCGGCATCGGCACCGCCGACATGCCGGCCGCGCAGTTGATACCGGACGACCGGCTCAACCGCATCATGGTGGTCGCCTCGCCCACCGACCTCGCCTACGTGCTGGACCTGATCAAGGAGTTCGATCAGCCCCTGACCTCGCCTGATCCGGTGGAACGGCCGCTCAACTACGTCAAGGCCAACGACATT
>JAUIGT010000255.1 GCA_030432615.1 Verrucomicrobiia bacterium | reverse complement strand
CTACCAGGAGGAAATTCTTTCCCTCCTGAACGATCCCGACAGTTTCGTTCGATCCACGGCCGTGCAGGCCGCCCTCGCCGGCACCGGGAACCGTTCCTCGGATCCTTTCGGCACCGGTTCCGGGAAGGAATTTCCGAAGGAAACCGAGGAAGCCCTGCTGTCGGCGATTGCCAAGTATCCCGACCTCCAGGGACCGGTCTTCCGTGCCTTCGACGCGCGGGACCTGTCGCTACCCGACTCGCTCCTCGATTTGTTGAATGAGGCGGACCGGGAAATACGAATCGCCGCCATGCAGGCGCTCGACCCGAGGGGCGACCGGGAGGTCGAAATCCTGGAAGCGGCAATCAAGGACGGTGATCCCGACCTCTCCGCGGCCGCGCTTCGTGTCCTCGCCAAATCTCCGGGCCACTCCGACCGTATTCGGGAACTCCTCGTCGAGGCCTTGACGTCTCCCTCCTCCGAACGGCGGACCATCGTGCTTGATCACCTTCGCTGGGAAGGTCCGAAAACCACCTCCCGCTCCCGTTGGAGCGATGCCTGGGCCTCATTTCGCGGCGAGGCGCCCACCCCGGAACCATCGGCTTCGGATTCTGCGGAAGGATCGGGAGCGGCGGAAGAGTTGCTCGACGCCTTCGGGCTCGGACCCTCCGGTCCCACTCCCCCGAAAGCGGCGGATGCCGAACCGGCCTCGCCCGAAGACGCACCGGCGGCCACCTCGGATCAACTCATGGACGCCTTTGGCATCGGGTCTTCCCCACCATCGGAAGATGAACGCAAGGAAGCGGGAGCGAACGCCCCTCCCGCGTCCACCGCCGACGCGCTCATGGATGCCTTCGGAATCGCCTCGCCTCCCCCCGGTGAGAAAACGGGGAAAGTCGCAAACATCACCACCATCGAGGCCGCTCTGGACCGGATCTCGGACAACGCTCCCTTGGTCGGCGACGAAGAGGAATCGGCGGAAGCGAGAAAAGCCACCCGACTCCTCGTCCAGGGTGGGAGTGATCTGCCGGCACTGCGTCTCCTGCGATCCCTCCCCGCCATGGACGTGCAATACCGCGCGGAAATCGCCGCCGACCTTGGCGACCTGCCCCAGCCCGGATTCCTCCCCCTCTGGGAGAAACTCCTCCACGACCCTTCAGCCGAAGTCCGGCAGCGCGCCCTGCGGTCCGCCCTGGACGACGACTATCCCGTGCTGGTGCAGTTCGCACTCGAGGAAGCCTTCTCCCCCGATAGTCCGGCGGAGGCGCCCGATCTCTACAGCCGATACCTCGAGTATCTCTGCGACAACGACGACACTCGAAAAGTGATGGCCGAAATCGGCCGCAAGTTGATCGCCGACGACCGACCCGTTCCCAGCCAGGTGCTCGGCCTCATCATCCTGAGAAACGCCCAGTCCCGAAGCGACCGGGAGCGCCTCGTCGCGAAACTGGATCACAAGGACTACTGGGTCCGAAGAGCCGCCCTCATCTCGCTCGGTCGCGAAAGCACCAAGGAGATCCAGGAGCGTTTCTCGGAATTCGCTTCCGACGAGTCCGTGTGGGTCCGCGAGGCGGCCGCCGCCGTCTTCGGCCGGGATCTCAAGGTCTGGACTCACCACTTTTCCGACACCGTCCAGTTGGAGGACGAGGACCACCAGGGCGCCTACGAATTCTCCACCTCGCGCGGCTCTTCCCTCTTCGCTCCGTCCGGCCCGACCTCGGAACTCGCCCCCGGTGTCGTCGAGGGACTGAAGAACCTGACCCGCGACCTCTCGGCAAACGTCCGACTGGCCGCCTGGATGTCCCTCCTCGCGAATCGCGAGGAAATCGACGTCGAAGCCCTGACCCAATTGCTCAGCCAGTCACCTGATCGCGAGACCTGGCAGAGACGTCTCGGCGCTCACCTGGCCGAAAATGTCGCCAGCCTGGGACCGGCCCTGCGCCCCCTGCTCGCCTACATCGATCCGAAGGCCATCGACGAGGAGCGTCTTGCCCGGCTCCGGGAACAGCTGAAAGGTCCGAACGAATTCGAAGCTCGTCTCGATTTTTCCGACTTCGTCACCTCCGATGCCTCTCCGTCCACGGAAGAGGATTCGCAGTTCGTCACTCCCGAGAAAGGCCCGGCCCCCGAGCCCGGTGCGGCCGATGGCGCTTCCAACCCGGCAAGATTGGTTTTCTTCTACAATCCCGGTTGCCACGAGTGCGATGCGGTTCGCGAGGATCTCGAATCCTTCCGGCAGCGCTTTGCCGAACTGTCCGTGGAGGAATTCAACATCCGCGAGACCGAGGCGGTGATCCTCAACGAAGCGCTCTGCACCCGTTTCTCCGTCGATCCCACCCTGCGACAGGTCACCCCGGCGGTGTTCATGCAGGAGGGCGCGCTCATCAAGGACGAGATCGACCGTCCCGCGCTCCAGGAACTCATTCGCCGGACCCTGGCGACCGGCGACCAGGGAGACTGGCTCGACACCGGCGAAGAAGAGATCGAGACTGCCCGCGAGACTGTGGAAAACCGGTTCGCCACCATCGGTCTCGCCGGCGTGATCCTGGCCGGCCTTCTCGACGGGATCAATCCCTGCGCGTTTGCCACCATGATTTTCCTGCTCAGCTACCTCCAGGTGTCGCGCCGCAGTTCCCGGGAAATCCTCGCCGTCGGTGGGGCGTTCATCACCGCCGTCTTCCTCACCTACTTCGCCCTCGGCCTCGGCCTGGTGGAAATCGTCGGCCGCCTCAACGCCTTTCGAACCGCTGGCCGAATCCTGAACTTCCTTCTCGCCGCCGCCTGCCTGTGGATCGCCTGGATGAGCTTCCGCGATGCCCGGCTCGCCCGCCAGGGACGCCTCACCGACATGTCCCTCCAGTTGCCGGAGTTTCTCAAGACCCGCATTCGCTCGGTCATCCGCACCGGCGCCCGAAGCCGCCGGTTCGTCGTCGCCGCGTTCCTTTCCGGCATCGTCATCTCCGTCCTCGAACTCGCCTGCACCGGCCAGGTCTACCTGCCCACCATCGTCTACGCCATGAAATCGGGGGCGGAAAAGGCCATCTGGTTCCTCGCTGCCTACAACGTCGCCTTCATCCTGCCACTCACCGCGATCTTCGTGCTCGCCTGGCGCGGGCTGAGAAGTGACGCCCTGATCCGTTTCCAGGAGCGCCACACGGCCACGGTCAAGATCGCCCTCGGCTGCCTCTTTCTCCTTCTCTTCGCCGCCCTGCTGTGGAGCGGTCGGCTTGGGTGAGAAGCGACCGGCACACGCCCGATGAGTCACGCTCTCGGAGAAAGAGGCTCCGGTCGGCACGACTGCTGCGATCGTTGGCAAAATGGAAGCGCCTGACCCTCAAGGGGCTGGCATTTCCGAGGATCAACTTTTTCCCAATTTCTCTTTCCCAGACCGGCTTGAGGCCTAGGCTGCTAGCATCGCGATGGAAATTTCTCAAGAAACCCACCTCGCCCCCATTCTCGCTTCGCTGCCGGAATGGCGGGATTCTCTGCAGGACCTCCGGGAAATGGTGTTGGCCAACACCGTGATGTGCGGGGAAATCCCCTCGCCGACCTTCGAGGAGGAAAACCTGGTCCGCTTTCTCTGCGACCGCTTCACCGAGACAGGACTCAGCAGCATTTCCATCGACGAACTCGGCAACGCCGCCGCCATCCTGCCAGGCACCGACGGCGAGCGGGGGCCGGATCTCCTGGTCGTGGCCCATGTCGACAAGATCTGGGACGCCACCGACGATCACACCGTCACCGTCGGGGCGGACACGCTGACCGGCCGCGGCATCGCCGACAACGCCCTCGGTGCCGCGGTCCTCGTCACCCTGCCGTCCGTCCTCGAACACCTCGGCATCCAGCTGAAATCCAACCTCGTCCTCCTCGGCGCCACCCGCAGCTTTGGCAAGGGCGACCTCGGGGGCTTGCGCTTCTTCCTGGAGAACAGCCCCCACTCGCCCCAGGCGGCGCTCTGCCTGGAGGGGATGCAACTGGAACGCCTTTCCTATTCCTGCCTCGGCATGCGGCGAGGAGAAATCACCATCGACCTGAAACCCTCCGCCGCCCGTCACCCGGGATCGGCTGGCGCCATCATTCCGCTGAGCCGGATCGTCGATCGCATCCTCGCCATCGAGCGGCCGGAGCGCCCCTTCACAGAGATCCGGCTCGGTTCCATCGAGGCCGGCAGCGCCTACAATGTCGCCCCGCGTTCCGCCAGCCTCCGCTTCGAGGTCCGCAGTGAGAGCGGCGAGATCGTTGCCCGCATTATCGAGCAGATCGAGGAGATCGTCGATGAAATCTCCGCCGGTCACGAAGCCGACGCGGAACTGGCGATCATCTCCACCCGCGAGCCCGGCGACATCGGCTTTTCCCACCCGCTGGTGAAAAGCACCCGCGCCATCATGGAAACGCTCGGGGTGGAGCCGGCGCTCGATCCCAGCATGAGCGAGCTGGCCGCCCTGCTCGACCGCGGCATTCCCGCCCTCACCACCGGCCTGACCCGGGGCGAGAATCGTCACACCGCCCGCGAGACCATCGAGATCGCCCCGCTTTTCACCGGACTCGCCCAGCTCGTGGGTGAGCTAGTCCTCCTCGACCAAGCCCTCTCCCCGACCGATGAGTAAATCCGCCGTCACCCCCGCCGACCAGAGCTACTCGAAGAAGATCGATTCCTGGCTCTCCCGGAACACTTTCCACCACGGAGAGTTTTGGGACCTCCGCAAGCTGGTCGAGGAAAAGGAGCGCAAGGGCCTGCGCATCAGCCTGTGCATTCCGACGCTCAACGAGGAGAAGACGATCGGGAAGGAGATCATCATCTTCAAGAGCGAGCTGATGGATCGCTATCCGCTGGTCGACGAGATCGCGGTGATCGATTCCGGTTCCGAAGACAAGACGCGGGAGATCGCCGCCAGCTACGGCGCCGACGTCTACTTCTCGGGCGACATCCTGGCCAGCCAGGGATTCAAGCGCGGCAAGGGCGAGAACCTCTGGAAGGCCATCTACCAACTGGAAGGTGATGTCATTTGCTATGTCGATGCCGACATCAAGAACATCCATCCCCGCTTCGTCACCGGTCTCGTCGCGCCCCTGATCCACCGCGACTCCATGCACTACGTGAAGGCCTTCTACGACCGGCCCATCGCCTACTCGAACGAGTTGCGCCCCTCCGGCGGCGGTCGCGTCACCGAGATCCTGGTCCGACCGCTCTTCTCGCTGTTTTTCCCGGAACTCTCCGCCCTCGTCCAACCCCTGTCGGGCGAGTACGCGGTGCGCCGCGAAGTACTGGAACAATTGCCCTTTCCCATCGGCTACGGGGTCGAGACCTCGCACATTCTCGACGTCTATCGGCACTGGGGCCTGGACGCCTTCGGCCAGACCGACCTCGACAAGCGCGTGCATCGCAACCAGACCACCGGCGACCTCGGGAAGATGTCCTTCGGGATTCTCCAGAGCTTCCTCAACCGTCTCGAATCCTACGGCATGGTCGACAAGCTTCCCGAGTTGTCGAACCTCTTCCGACAGTTCCAGGCCGAGGGCAATCGCTACCAGCAGGTGCTCAAGGAAATCGTCGAGGAGGAGCGCCCGCCCATGGCCACCATTCCCGAATACGTCGAGAAGATGAAACAAGCCGGCCGCGAGGTGAAACCGGTCGAGATCTGACAGGGTCTGGTCCGGCGCTCAACCCTGTCGGGACCCCGCCATTCCGTCCGTTTTCCGGGCTCCGCGCTCCGCGTTTCCCATGAAGTTGGCCATCGTCCATTACCACCTCCGCCGCGGCGGCGTCACGCGGGTGATCGAGACCGCGCTCGACGGACTGGCCGAGGCGGGAATCGACTTGGAGGTGGTCGTCCTCGCGGGTGAAGCCCCCTACCCGGGCTCGCCACTCGCGGACCGCTGCCGCGTCGTTTCCGGTCTCGGGTATCGCAACGAGATCGCCGCTCCCGGCGAGGCCGATATCCTGGCGACCGAGTTGGGCAGCGCCGCGAGCAACGCCCTCGGAGGACCTCCCGACGTCTGGCACTTTCACAACCACAGCCTGGGAAAGAATGTCGCGATGCCGGCGGTCGTCGACCGGCTGCTCGGGGAAGACGCGCGCCTGCTGCTGCAGATCCACGACTTCGCCGAGGACGGCCGGCCGGAGAATTTTCGTCGCCAGCGCGAAGCGATCGATCCCGCGCGGCGGCCCTGGTATCCCGAGGCGCCGCAGGTGCACTACGCGGTGCTGAACCAGCGCGACGCCCGATTTCTGGCCGGATCGGGATTGGCCCGGGATCGACTCCACCTTTTGCCCAACGCGGTCGCCTCCCCTCCGTGCGACGGCGACTCCCAAGCGCCCGCGTTCGTGAAACCGGGCCAGCGTTTCCTGCTCTACCCGACGCGCGGCATCCGCCGGAAGAACCTCGGGGAAATGCTACTGCTGGCGGCACTCTCGGATGGCGACTGCGCCTTCGCCTCGACCCTGGCGCCGGAGAATCCCGAATGGCGCGCGATCCACGATCGCTGGGACGCCTTCGCGGCGAAACACGATCTGCCCGCGCGGCTGGGAATCGGCGCCGATCCGTCCGTGTCCTTCGGCGGCCTCATCGGCTCGGCCGACGCCCTGCTGACCACCAGCGTCGCCGAGGGCTTCGGCCTCGCCTTCCTGGAACCCTGGCTCGCCGGCAAGTCCATCCGCGGCCGCGACCTGCCGGAAATCACCGGCGACTTTTCGGAGAAAGGCGTGCGTCTCGACGGCCTCTACCCGCGCCTCGACGTGCCCACCGCCGCTTTCGATACCGACCTTTTCCGCGCTCGCCTGGCGGAAGCCCTGCAGCAGGCCTACGCCAGCTATGGCCGCGCACTCCCGGACGATGGCTCGGAGATCGCCTATGCCTCCGCCGCCTCCGGCGACCGCGCCGACTTCGGCCGTCTCGACGAGCGCTTGCAGGAACAGGTGCTCGAATGGGTTATCGCCGATCCTGCCAAGGCTCGTGGCATGATGACGCTGCCCGACCTTTCCGATGCTTCCCCTGAACTCCGCGACGCCAACGCCTCCGCGGTTTCCGATCACTACAGCATCGGCGCCTACGGGAAGCGTCTCTCGGAAATCTACCGCGCCATCGGTGAAGGCCCGGCCCGCGAGCCGGGTGCGCTGGATGGCGACCGCCTGCTCGACGCCTTCCTCGATCCCGCCCGGTTCACCTTGCTCCGCTCATGAACCACGCCGACTTCATCCGCGACCACGCCTCGCCTCTCGAACCGATTCCCACCGGGGAAAGTCCGTCCCTGGAGCCAATTCCGGGATTGAAAGGGGTGGTCTTCGACATCTACGGAACGCTCATCATCTCGGCAGCCGGCGACATCTCCCTGGCCGGCGCCGACGACCGCGACGAGGCCCTGCGGCTCGGGGTCGCTTCCGGGAGCGGTGTTCCGCTTTCCTCCGATCCGGGCTCGCTCACGGAGACCTACCACCGCCACATCCGGACCCACCAGCAACGACGGCGCGACGAAGGGATCGAGTTTCCCGAAGCGGAGATCCGCGAGGTCTGGCGCGACCTGCTGGCCGAATGGAATCACCCCGCCGCCGACGACGACGCAGCCAGGGAACGCATGGCGGTGGCCTACGAGGTGGCGGTCAACCCGGTGTGGCCGATGCCAGGGCTCGGGGAGACGCTCGCCGACCTGCGGGCAGCCGGCCTCGCCCTCGGCATCGTATCCAACGCCCAGTTCTACACCCCGCACCTGTTTCCGGCTTTTCTCGATGGGCGCACCTTGCCGGAACTCGGTTTCGCGGAAGCCCTCCAGGTGTATTCGTTTCGCCTCCTCGAAGGCAAGCCGTCGCGCCGTCTCTACGAAGTGCTGGCGCAAAATCTGGCGGAACGCGGGATCGGGCCAGGCGACATCCTCTACGTCGGCAACGACCTCCGCAACGACATCTGGCCCGCGCAGGCGGTCGGGTTCCGCACCGCGCTCTTCGCCGGCGACCGGCGCTCCCTGCGTTGGCGGGAAGAGGATCCTCGCGTTGCCGGCGTCCACCCCGACCGCATCGTCACCGATCTCGGGCAATTGCGGGAAATCACCAGGTGAGCGTTTCCGCGCCCGTAGTCTGAGCGTCCAGGTCCGCGCCGTCAGCCGGGCACGCGCCCAATTACAAACCATGCCCCGCCACGCTTCGCACTTGTTTCGGAAGGCCAACTCCGGTTCACTGTGGCGTTTCCCTGCCTGCCCATGTCCGAAACCATCGAAGCATCTTCTCCGTCCCCTTCACCGACGCCGGCCGCGGAGCCGCCTGACGATTCCCCCGCCCTCCGCGTCACCGGCCTCGCGAAGCGGTACGGGCGCGTCCGGGTCGTGAACGGACTCGACCTCGAGGTTCCCAAGGGAAAAATCTACGGATTCCTCGGACGGAACGGCGCCGGCAAGACGACGACGATCCGCATGCTGATGGGCATCCTCAAGCCGGACCGCGGCGAGATCGAATTCTTCGGCGACCGGACCCGGCGCACCACCACCAAGCTCAAGCAACGCATCGGCTACGTCTCCCAGAGCCAGCACTTCTATCCCTGGATGTCCGCGCGGCAGCTCGGCCGATTCGTGGCCGGTTTCTATCCCGCCTGGGACGCGGCGGAATACGATCGTCTTCTCCGTGTGCTCGAGATTCCCCTGGATCGACGCTCGTCGCAGCTCTCCGGGGGCATGCGGATGAAACTGGCGCTCGCCCTCGCGCTGGCGCATCAC